>JBGPWD010000114.1:0-3220 GCA_041492015.1 Nitrosopumilaceae archaeon | reverse complement strand
TCTACTGATATTCAAGGTCACTCTGTTCCTGCCGGAACACACGATCCACTTGAGGATGCAAAGTTTGTTGAAGAGGAGTTTGATCAGTGGATGAAGCAAATCTTGCAGCGCGAATGGCAAAAGTTAACGCGAGAAATGGAAAGTAAGGGCGCAAAACTTGTACAAGGAATTGCGCAAAGATTCAGCGGACTTGGCATAAAAGAATACAACATAGAAGTTTTAATTCAGCATCTAAACCTGCAAATGAAAAAACCTGCAGACTGGACTGAAAATGATCTGTACACATTTATAAAAGAATTAAGAAAAAAGACAAGACCAATGATCATAGCTGCAAACAAGGCAGATCTTTGTCATGACCTGAATATTGTTGATAAGCTAAAAATACATGGACAAGTAATTGCATGTAGTGCAGAAACAGAATTGCTTCTAAGAAAGGCATCAAAAAGTGGCCTTATTGATTATTCTCCAGGAGAAAAAAGTTTCAAAATAAAAGATGGAATCAGTCTAAATCCTCAACAACAAAAGGCACTTGATCTTGCAAACAAGGTGATTACTAAAACTGGAACAACTGGGGTGCAACAGATCTTAAACGCTGCCTGCTTTGATCTTCTCAAACTAATTACTGTATATCCTGTTGAAGATGAAACCAAACTCTCAAACAAGGATGGCGAAGTATTGCCAGATGTGCGGCTACTATTTCCAGGTTCTACAGCAAAAGACTTGGCCCAAACAGTACATGCGGACTTGGCAAAGGGGTTCTTGCATGCAGTAGATGCTAAAACAAAACAAAGGATAGGAGCACAGCATCAATTAAAAAACGGTGATGTCATAAAAATAGTATCAACTTTGAGCAGGGGATAAAATGTTAGGTCTTGGAATTGAAAGCACAGCACATACATTTTCATGTGCCATACTAGAAAAAAAAGGAAAGAAGGGTAAAATTCTTTCAGACATTAGAAAAATCTATCGACCTCCTGATGGCGAAGGGATTCATCCGCGAGAAGCTTCACGCCATCATGCTGAAAACTCACCAGAGGTTCTTTCAGAGTGCTTGCAAAAAGCCGGTGTAAAAATGAATGATCTTGATATTATTTCATATGCAGCAGGACCTGGGTTGGGGCCTTGTCTGAGAATTGGCGCAGTTGTCGCAAGATCATTAGCATCATATTATAAAATCCCAATATATCCGGTGAACCATGCATTAGGACATATCGAACTTGGAAAGATGTTAACTGGTGCAAAAGATCCGCTAGTCTTACTTGTTTCTGGAGGCCACACAATGATCTTGGCGTTTTTATCAAAAAAATGGAGAGTCTTTGGAGAAACCTTGGACATTACACTAGGACAACTCTTAGATCAAATTGGAAGATCAGTTGGATTTGCATCGCCATGTGGACCAAAAATTGAGGAGCTTGCATCAAAATCAACCAACTATGTCAGTCTTCCTTATGTGGTAAAAGGAAATGATGTTTCATTTTCTGGTCTTCTTTCTGCAACAAAGCAAGTAATTCCAAAGGGGCTTGAAGATGCTTGCTTTTCATTACAAGAAACTGCATTTGCAATGATTGGAGAAGCTACAGAGCGCGCACTTTCATTTACGGGCAAAAAGGAGTTGTTGATAGTAGGCGGTGTTGCTGCAAACAAAAGGTTATCAGAAATTCTTAAGAGTATTTGCAAAAGACACAACTGCAAGTTTTTTGTTTCTCCAAAAGAATATGCCGGTGACTGTGGCTCTCAAATTTCTTGGACAGGTTTACTGGAATCTTCCACAAAACAAGGTGTCACATTAGAGGAAACTTTTGTGAGACAATCCTGGAGACTGGACACTGTCGAGGTAATGTACTAGTTTTTTTGTGCTGGTATTGCGTCCTGTATGGCCTTGAGCCATTTGCCTGTGTTAAATACCCCGAATTTGTATGTCTTTTCACCCTCATCGGTCTTTACTTTGATTCTAACTTTTGTTATTAGCCAGCCCTCTTTGCCAACCTCGACAACCTGGTTTAGTTTGACATCAAGGACAGTATCACCAATTTTTTTTGAAAAATCGGCTATCCTGCCTTTTGTCTTATCAAAGGCAACTCGCATATTTGTTAGTGTCAAAACTCCAATACCTAGTGAATCCTCGGAACAATCCTCCTGCATTATTTTTTTTTCCGATTCTTCCATATGATATAATCTCTAGTTACATGTTATAACTCTATTTTCTGCTTGAAAGGATTGTCATTTAAATTACGTTTCAAGTTAGTATATACACTATTGAGATTATTAAAAAAAGGCGCAGAGGCTGACATTTATCTCACTTTGTGGAATGGAAAAAAAGCAATTTTAAAAATTAGGAAAAAAAAAGATTACCGCAATGAGATACTTGACAAAAAAATACGAATGCAAAGGACAATGCGTGAATCTGAAATAATTTCTGATATCAAGTCGTTTGGAATCAGCTCGCCTCTTGTGTATTTTGTTGATCCAAAAAAATGCGAAATCTACATTCAATATATAGATGGAGCTCTGGTAAAAGACCTCTCAAACCCTAAAATAATTAAAATATGTGAAGAGATAGGCAGGATTGTGGGGCTGTTGCACAAAAACGGAATCATGCACGGGGATCTTACCACATCGAACTTTATCATGCAAAAAGGCAAGGTCTTTGTCATTGATTTTGGGCTATCTCAGAGAACAGACAAGATGGAAGATCATGCAATAGATCTGAGATTGTTCAAAGAAATTCTAAACAGCGCACATGCTCATATCATGGAAAAAGCTTGGGCTTCGTTCCTTAGAGGGCATAAAAAAATGGTCGGTAGTTCAAGACATAACCGTGTTCTAATACAGGTATCAGTCATAGAAAGTAGAGGAAGATACGCTAATGTTGTCTAGTGTTTTTTTTGCATCTTCAAATGAAAACAAGTACAAAGAAGCAAAATCTATTCTATCAAAATTTGACATAAAATTGGATTTTTTTAAATGTAATCTTGAAGAAATTCAAGCAGATACACTAGAAGAGATAGCATTACACAAAGTGACTCAGGCATTCTTACAATGTTCAAAGCCAGTAATCGTCGAAGATGTCGGGCTTTTCATAGCATCACTAAATGGTTTTCCTGGGCCCTACTCTGCTTTTGTATTCAAGACAATTGGAAACAAGGGAATTCTAGAATTATTAAAAGCAAAAAGAAAGGCAAAATTTCAATCTGTCATAGCATACTGTGAAAGAAATAAC
>JBGPWD010000174.1:0-2237 GCA_041492015.1 Nitrosopumilaceae archaeon | reverse complement strand
TTGATTGATTGTAAAACATCTGCGTTTCCTGATTCAATCTCATATGTCATGATGTCTGACTGTAATGAGAGTTCGACTATGGCATTTTTATCAGAAAAGTCTGCTCTAATCTGCTTTGCACCAGCTTTTGCAGCAGGACAATTCTCTGTAGGATCTAATACTATTACGTCTGAAATGTATTCAGGCCTTTTTTTGGCAGCCTCCGTTAACATCATTCCTAACTGTCCCCCGCCAATAATGCCTAAAATTCGAGTCAACAGGCTTCTTGTATTCTTGCTTTACAAAAAGGTAACTTAGTACAGCCATGCCCGCCTAGGCAAAGAACACCTTGAAGAGGAGGTGTCATTTCAAAAATGTTCCTCGTCTTTAAATAATATTTTACAAATTTTTCAGTATGTCTCTATCTCAAAAAGTAAGAACTGGAATTCCAGGCTTTGATTCAATACTATCAGGGGGGTTCAGAGAAGGAATGAATATTGTTCTGTCAGGTCCACCTGGCAGTGGCAAAACTACATTGGGTATGCAATATCTCTATTACGGCGCAAAAGATTTTGATGAATCTGGAGTATTTGTGACTTTATCAGAAAGCCCAATTTCAATAAAAAATAATTTCATGTCATATGGCTGGGACATTCAAAATCTAATTGAACAAGGCAAAATTATAATCATAGATGCTAGACCATTTAAAATAGAAGAAGGGTTTGTTGCACTTGATGAATCTCTCTACAGGGGAGAATCATTGCCATTTATGCATTTGACACAGTTGATTCTAAGTAGCATTAAGAGAATAGGTGCAAAAAGACTTGTAATAGATTCGTTATCTGTACTTGCAATGCAGTACACAAACAAATTTTATGCAAGACAGGGATTACAAGGAATGGTTCATGCTCTGGAATCCCAGGGCTGTACTTCAATATTGATTTCTGAGACTGGTGAAGATCAAGATATTCCATTAGATTGGTACGTTACATCAGGAATTATCCTGTTACATCATATGCGACGTGAAGACACTATGGAAAGAGCCATTCAAGTTTTAAAAATGCGTGGAATCAAACACAGTGAGCAAATACTGCCTATGCGAATTAATGATTCTGGGATACAAGTAATGCATCCGAGATTGATCCCTTAAAAATTACAGATGGATATTTTTTGATTTAGCCCAGATGGAATTGAAAAGAATCTTCATTGAATAAATCATTGATTCTGAATCTGTCCATACAGAGGTAAGATCAGACATCTGACTTGCATTTTTTATGAAGAAGAGTAACTCCTTGTCATCCTTTAATATGAAACAAAGATTCTCTTGAACGTCGCTAGGAAGTTTTCTAACATTGTTTCTGTCGACTTCGTCAAAGATGTAAGCGGATCTTTCTGAGACTGATGAGAGAATCTTGTATTCTGTCTTTGATTTTAATAGAGATTCAAACAAGTCAGCGCGATAAAATTTTAGATAATCTTTCTCGGAGCCAAGTATGAGAAATTCAGATTCTACTGTATTTGCCATTTCTCTTATCTTGCTATTTACTTGGTTGTTGCCCTGTAACATCTGGAATTTGTTTTCTTTAGATTCTGGGGTCGTTACAAATTCAGGTATGGAATTCCATAATTCAGTAATTCCCTTTTCTTGTTGTTGTAATGAATTTACCCGTTCTTTTTCTGCGTTTACTAGGGCCCAGACTGCTTTCTCTAATGGCAAAGCAGAAAACCTGATTGGGTATTGGAATGTTGCAGTCACTACACCTCTGTTTTGTAAAGTTGTTAGAAGATGATAAGTTTCGGTCCTTGGTAATTTTAATGCCTTACAAACTTCAGGTGCTGTTTTTGAACCATACTTGCCAAGAAAGATGTACACCTTAGATTGGTTTGAAGTTAGACCAAATTTTGATAGGTCTTCTCTTAACTTATCTGTCGTTAACTTGTGTTCAGATAAGGCCGAGTCAGATTCGGCGTCAAATATTGTTATTTGTGTTTCTTCGTTTGTCATATCCTAGAGCCATCCATAATAACCAGTTGAATATATTGTTGGCAAGTCTAATTGTTTTGATCGGACATGTCTGTTTGACGATCTACATGTGATATTTTTCTCACATGAGAGAAATAAAACATATAATTCTTGCATTAAAGGTGTAATATTATTATAAAATCTATATTGCAATGTGATTCTCCGCCTCAACATCAAAGATCGTCTTGTATGAGAATTTTGCTTTACGGGGGACACTTTTGAGAAAAGCCATCTT
>JBGPWD010000151.1:0-2512 GCA_041492015.1 Nitrosopumilaceae archaeon | reverse complement strand
CTCTTGTGGCAAAGCTGCAATGCCATGCTGGAAAATCTTCTCCAATATGGCCCTGTAATTTTGGCCCAAGATGACTGTCAGCCTAGACTTTGGCATCTCATATATGTCATCAAGTATTTTTCCTGTGGAATCATCAAATTTCAAATAATATCTCTGCATAAATTGTGCAAACTGATCAAGTATTGTTTTATCAAACTTGTACGCAATACCAAGATTTTTCTCTGATTCTAGTATCATTTCTATTATGGCAAAGACCGTTCCGAGGGGGTCCCATGTCGCTTGCTTGCCATGCTTAAACGGATATTTTAGAAACATTTTTTCTAATCTGTTTATCACATGCATTGCGACAAGACCTCTTTTATTGCCCTCATCGAGTGTTTTGATTATCTTCAGTGTCGTTATAGAAAATAGGGAGTAGTTTTTTGCACTAGAGTTAACTGCAAGAGAACGCTCAAAGTCATCAATAAACTCTTCAAGTATTCGAGGAATCTGGTCTTCTGGTTTTATGTTTCTAAAGCTAATTTGTTGCGGTTCTGTATTTGAGGGATCTGATAAAAAGAGCGGAGCTGCTTGTTTTAGTGCACCCAAAACAGATCTCAGATGTAATCGATTTCCTTTACTGTATTTGCTTTTTAGTAGAATTGATATTGACTCTATTAGTAATTTGTACATATCAAAGTAATTTTGTTTAGATGTAATAATCTAATCTTTATGTTAACTGATAGACAAATCGAGATTTTACGTTCAAGAGAAGGTATTGCCTTTTTAATTTCTGTCGATAAACTCGTTTGCTTTTAGAAAAAGAGTTTCATAAACTTCGTCTTTTTACCACGGATACAGTGACCTTTCTGTTTCCTTGTCTTTGACACTGATTGCCTTTGTAGGGCATGTCTGAGCGGCATCAAGTATCTTTTCACATTTGGCACCTCTTTCGTTTATGACGTGTGATTTTGGATTTACCTTAACGTTTTTGTCCACTGCAAATACTGTTGGTGCTATGGTTTCACAGCTACAGCATGCTATGCAACGACTTGGGTCTACGTCTACTGAAATTAGTGTTTCCTTTTCTTGTTTTATTGGTTCTGGTTCTACTTTGGAATCTGATCTTACCTTTTCATAATTCTCCCAGAATGTCTTTTCATAGTATTTCCAAAAATCCTGATATGCAGATTCGGTTTGTCTTGTGTATCTGCTCCAGTCTTCCTCTGGTGAACGGTCATTTGGTCTTGCACCCCATGATTGTTTTTGGGAATTAAAATCATATTCTTTGTTGGAATTCTTGCCGGTATATTCTGAAGTGTTTCTTGAATCGTGCGTTTTGTGTGTGATTCTTTTATGCTCTGTTTTTAAAAATTGATATGCTTCTGCAACCATTTTGAATCTTTTACCATCATCCTCTGACATGTTTTTATCAGGATGAAATTTCAGTACCAATTGTCTATAGGCAGATTTTATTTCTTTAAACGAGGCATCATTTTTGACACCTAATATTTGAGAACACTGATAGCTATTCATAGATATTATTCGTGGAACTATTTTAAAAACAGTTAGATCATTTTTGATATCAATTTAGAACGTAAAATTACCCCAAACCCATTTTTCTTAGCATGCCTTGCATCTGTCTTCCTTTTGAGGCCTTCATCATGGTTTTAGAGGTTTTGTATGCCTTCAAAAGATCTTTTACTTCATGTTCTGGCCATCCAGCACCTCTTGCAATTCGTTTTATCCTTGATGCATTCAAAAGATCAGGATCCTCTTTTTCAAGTTTCGTCATTGATTGTATGATGTATCTCCATTTTTCCATTTTCTCTTCTTGTTGGTCAAGCTGGTCTTCTTTTACCATGCCAGACATACCAGGCATGTTATCCAATATACTGCGCAGTCCCCCTGCTTTAGTTGCCTGCTCAATTTGAAAGTAAAAATCTTCCATATTCATTTTCCCATGAGAAATACGCTTTATTCGTTCTTCATCACCTTCAGTCTCAAGTCTTTTTGCCATATCCAATAATGCTTGAATATCTCCCATGCCAAGCAATCTTCCAACAAATCTAGTAGGTGAAAATTTCTCCAAATCATCAATTCGCTCACCTGTACCAATGTACATTATCTGGGCACCCGTAGCTGATGCTGCAGCTAGTGCCCCTCCTCCTTTTGCACTGCTGTCAAGCTTTGTAATTATGATACCGCCAACAGGTGCTGTCTTGTGAAATGCTTCTGCCTGATTGTAGCATTGCTGGCCTATTGTTCCATCTATGACAAGTAGTGTAAGATCCTGATTTGCCACTTTGCTTATTTGTTTCATTTCTTCAAGCAAGTCTTTTTCTTCTTTGTGTCTTCCAGCAGTATCAATTAGTATGATATCAAAATTAGAATTCTCAAAATGTTTCAAACCATTTTTAACAATTTGCGGCGAATCTTGGTTTCCTTCTTCTCCATAAACTTCGACATTTGCCTTTTCACACAGTGTTTTAAGTTGTGTCAGTGCACCTGGTCGAAAAGTATCTACCCCAAT
>JBGPWD010000044.1:0-6425 GCA_041492015.1 Nitrosopumilaceae archaeon | reverse complement strand
GGAAGAGACTATTTCAATGATGAAAGATTTTGGGAGTGCCATGAAACCCTAGAGGGAGTATGGAAGAAAACATACGAAGGAGAAAAGGATCTAATCCAAGGGATAATCCTTGTGGCAGCGGCCTTTGTTCATTATCAGAAAAACGAAAACGAAATCTGTCTCTCAATATTAAAGCGTGCTATAGAAAAGATTGGTAGTTCTTCAGGAAAATACCATACCATAGATGTTGATGTTCTACGAAACAAGGTGTCAGAAATAATCCATTCAGGTACCATACAAACATTCATGATTTAATTAATTTCAGGGCCGTTTTTATTACATCTGCACCAGCAAGTAAACCTATTTTGCCTTTCTTTGCCTCTTCTTCAGTAAATCTTGTAGTTCCGTCTTTTTTTACAGAATCCCCTGATACTAAAACAGGAACTGGATCATCGCTGTGTCCTCGATTAATGCATGGCGTAGAATGATCTCCTGATATCACAATTGAAACTTTTTTAGTATCAATATTATCAAGCAGTGTTCCAAAAAACCTACTGTCAATCTCTTCAATGTTTTTCATCTTTCCTATTGCATCTCCATCATGACCAAACTCGTCAGGGCCCTTGATGTGAACATATATTGCATTCTGGGTCTCCATTGCCTTTGCAGCAACTCGTGCCTTTTCTTCATAATCAGTCATGCCCCCAGCACTAAACGTCTTCATCTTCAACACGTTTGAAATTCCAATCTCTACTGGCATGTCAACAATACAAGAAAACTTCATTGCGTGTAGATCATTTATAGGAATAGCATCAGGAAATCTGTTTCCAGCATCTCGCAATAAAATGCTGTTCAAAAGTTTCTTGCCTTTTTCCTTACGGGATTTATTGGTATCACTTTTTTTCATAATTTCAAGTGACTGTTCAGTAAATTCATTAACAAGGGTGGCAGAAAGTTTTGCGCTTGGAGACTCGTTAAGAGGAAGGGACTTTTCAATTTCTAAATAATCTCCAGGTGCTCTTGCCACTCCCATACCAGCTATTCTTGCATAGGCAGGGTCCGTATTGCTTATTTCAGACGAAAGACGTTCACCATCACATCTTATCCTGACAACTACCCTGTGTCCTATTGTTGGTGCTACAACAACTGATGCCTTGGGATTTGAAAATTTTATCTTTCGCTCTATCTCAAGGGAAACAGCAAGTGCATCATCTTTCTCAATGTGTCTTCCAGCTCTTCTGTCCACTATGATGTTTTCATCATTTACGGTAGCAAAATTTCCTCGTAAAGCCAAGTCCCCGTCTCTAAAATCAATACCTATTCCTATTGCCTCTATTACGCCCCTACCGACATAATCCGCGTGTTGGAATTTGTATCCTAACATATTAAAAACTGCAATATCAGATTCTGGAGCAATCCCTTTTCCTACTGATATGACTTGTCCTATGGAACCATTTCTTGCAATCTTGTCAAGGTTTGGAGTTTTTGCAAAACTCAGAGGAGTAGCACCTTTTAGATCTGGATGTGGAAGGTCCCCAACTCCATCTAGAAGAACATATACCATATGTACATCAGAATTATCAGTAATTTTTTATCAGCTCACTTTCGAGGTCAGTTGAGTTACACATAAACTTTACAATAATTTTTTTCATTTACTCCCACTTTAAATGCAGGTTGTGTACATAGCAATTGGGATAAAAAATTGTCTAGTGGATATTTACCATTTAATTTTTCAGAAAGATTGGTTAAACAAAAGGGATCTGGTTATCATGTTATTTTAGGAATATTGATTCTTATCATTGGTATTGGTATCGGCGTTGCAATTAATAATGAATTGATAATATACGGATCTCTTGCTTTAGGTATATCAATAATTATTTCTGCATTTCTAATGATTATCAAACAATATGAAAGAGCAGTAATACTTCGACTTGGAAAATATCAAAGTCAGGTTGGTCCTGGTGTTCAAACAAGACTGCCTTTTGCTGACAATATTCTTGTTGTAGACATAAGAGAAAAAGTAAGTGAGTTCAAAGCCGAAAGGATGTTAACAAAAGATAACGTTCCAGTAACAATTGACGCAATACTTCGTTACAAAATAATCGAAGAACGAGCTAAAGACGCAATACTAAATGTAGAGAACTTTAACCAAATGATACAACAGGTTTCTCAAACAACACTTCGTAACAATATAGGCTCTTCATTATTCCAAGATGTACTTTCAAAAAGAGAAGAGATCAATCAGCATGTTAAAACCATAATTTCAAGTGAAGCAAGTAACTGGGGAATGGAAGTAACTGGTGTAGAGATTCGCCAGGTAATAATACCACAAGAGTTGGAATCTGCAATGTCAATGCAAGCACAGGCTGAGCGTGAAAAGAGTGCTAGGGTGACATATGGTGAATCAGAAGTGCTAGTTGCAAAGAAATTTGAAGAAGCCGGAAAAGTATATTCAGAAAACCCCGTTGCATATGCGTTAAGGCAGTCCAACATGTTGTACGAATCAATCAAAGTACAAGGCAATACCATAGTCATCGTTCCTTCAGAATCACTTAATTCTATGGGATTTGGAAACTTAGCAACTACCATTGCATACCTTGAAAGCACCAAAAAGGCAGTAGCACGACAAAAATCAAAAGATGAAGACGCCAAACAGAAAGATGTTTAAGAAATCTCATATAACTTAGAAACTAGATTACATCTTGCGAATTTTTTTGAAATTTAGGGTCTTGTTATTTGTAATCTTTAGCAGAGGATCATAATCTTTGATTTTGAAATAATCCAACAATTTTTGCAAATGGAAAAGATAGATTTTCCTTGTTATAAAATTACGGATTACGATCTATGAAAAGGTTTTAAATTACCAGATCCCGTTGTTAGTGATATGGGGGATCTGCGTAAGGATTATGTCATTGACAAGTTTGTAATTGTTTCTCCAGCTAATCACGTGGATACTGATTCAAAAAAATGTCCATTTTGTCCCGGAAATGAATCCATGACAAATCCATCATCGCTTTCTCTTGTTGCAAAAGATGGGATGTTACAAAGACTACAGGACAGCGAAGATTATTTTGCTGAAGGTTGGTCGGTCAGAGTTTTCGAAAGTAAAAATCCAGTTGTTGCCATAACAACAGAAAATTCTTACAGCGACAGGCCATTATACAGCGAACCTGCTTATGGATATCACTATATCGTAGTTGCATCTGAAAAACACAGAGATTCTCTTGCCTCAATACCTACAGAACAATGGTCAAATGTTTTGGTAGTTATTCAGGATAGACTTCGTTGGCTTTACACTCAAAAGGGAGTTACATACGTATCAATTTATGTTAATAATGGTAAAGAAGCAGGCGGATTTATTACTCATCCTCACCTAAACATTGTAACTTTTTCCACAATTCCTCCAACAATAGAGCTGGAAGCAGAGACTTCGCACGACATTTTAAATGAAAAGGGCATATGCCCAATGTGCCAGGCTGTAGCTACTGAAACAGGAGGGCCAAGACAGATACTCCAGACTGAAGGATTTCTTGCCTTTTGCCCATGGGCACCATCTTATCCCTATGAATTCTGGATTTATCCAAAAAAACACATGACAAGTTTTTCAAAAATTACACAAAAAGAGATAAACGATCTGTCATTAATTTTACGTGCAACACTAGGTGGACTGGCAAGTACAATGAAAAATCCTTCATACAACATGGTCTTTCACCTTTCTCCAGAAAAGAAAAACAATAGGCAGATCCACTGGCACATAGAAGTGTATCCACAAGCTGATTCTTGGTCTGGATTAGAGCGGGGTTTTGGTGTGTTTCTAAACAAGATTACTCCTGAAAAAGCAGCAGAAGAATTGGGTTCATCGTGTAGAAAGGAACTTGCTGGCCTTGTCGGCATTGTTTAACAAACATTGATTTTTCTAAGATTGAATTAAAAACAACACTTGTCATGACAATCACTTGGTTTATTTATTGAATTAAGAAAACATGTTCTGTGGCAATTGAAAAATGGGTTGGCGCTGCAAGCCTTGGTTTGTTTATAATGTTTGTTGCCGAAATTTTATCTGTATTTAATTTTATCATACATCCTTCACAGGAAATAGAGCCGGGACCAAAAGTTCTTGAATTTATTTCAATTGGTGCAGCACCAGCATTAATTCTAGCTGGCTCATCATTTCTGTTATCACGAAGATATGGTTCAAGACTTGTTGGTTCGATGATCATTGCAGGTGGAGCTGTACTGTTAGGCGGAATGTATTATGCTAACACTTTACTTTCTCAAATAAGCCAGTCTTACCTTGTCACAGAAGTAACAATTACGCCACCGCTTTTTATGGTGGTATCAATCCCTACAATGATAGTTGGCAGTCTGTTGTTCAAAATAAAACCAAGACCAAAAAAGGATTACTTTTTTGACAGATGATCAAATCGCATAGAATTTGAATGGCGTTTAAAACCAAGTTTTTCGTAAAATGGCATTACATCATCGGTACAATCTAGTATGGTTTTGTAACAGCCTTTTTTTTCTGCGTATTTGAGAAGGGCATTGATTATTTGTTGTCCTACCTCCTCTCCCTGACGTTCTTTTCTTACAACAACGTCCTCAATGTGACCCACCAAGCCTCCACCATGAATGAACTTTGGCTCAATGAATAGGGTTGCAGAACCAATGACTTTTGAATCAGATACTGCAACATAGATTACGTGATCTTGTCTTGATCTTATTTTCTTGAATACCCCCTTTGCTTTTTTTGGATCTAGATCACTTGCTTTTCTAAGAGAATCCAAAGATTCCAAAAAACCATTGAAGAGATCTTTTTCTTGTAATTCACGAATTTCTACAGTCATGATCTAGCATCAGATTTGGCCAAGTCTTTCAGTATAATACTGGTGCGCTCTTCTATAGGAAGTTTTGTCTCCAATATCGATGAATCCTTTTTTAATTAAAAATCCACTCACTTTATTTTTGCGACCAATTGCACTTTTTATAACATCATCCATACCATAGGGTTTGTTTGCAGGAATTAGTTTGAGGACTCCAGGTTCCATTACATAACACCCAATGTTGATGTTTCCCTTTATCTCTGGTTTTTCTTTCCATACTGTCACTTTGCTGTTTCTGTCTGTTTCTATGAATCCGTATTGAAGTTTTGTTTTGTATTCAAATAATGCCATGGTAACAAATGATTTTTTTCTCTTGTGATATTCTATCATACTTTTTAAATTAAAATCGAAAATAGAATCACCATATACACAAACAAAAGTGTCATCAATAAAATCCTCGGCAGTCTTTAGTTGTCCTGCTGTGGCAAGTGGTCTATTTGCTACTGCGTACTCTATCTTCACTCCAAACCTGCTACCGTCTTCAAAATAATCCTCGATTGTCTTTCTCAAATAACTAACGCAAAGAACAACTGAATCTATCTTGTTCTTCTTTATCCATTCCATCAAATGTTCAAGCAGAGGTTTTTCGCCTAGAGGAAGCATTGCTTTGGGAAGAAAAGTTGTATACGGCTGAAGCCTTGTGCCAAGTCCACCTGCTAGAATTACAGCTTTCACGAAACTAGGTTTAAAATTCTGGTATTTATGTTGAAGGATGAATTGTTGCTATGTAACTATTTTGGCAAGCTTACCAAGAACTTGGTTTGGACTAGTTCCAAAAATCAAGATCATTGGTTCTTTTCCAACATCTCCTTTATGGAATATCAAATCTGCTGGCTTTGTTGTATTTTTGATTGCATTTTTAATTCCCCATGATATTGTGTGGCCTTCTTTTGTCTTTGTTGTAACTGGCTCTTTGATTCGTTCATAGTGTAACACAGAATAATTTTTTGAAATTGCTTTTTTTATCAACTCTTTGTCATATTTTATGTTGATACCAGATCTAATGGATGGAAATTTTTTTGCCATCTCCAAAACTGCAGACCCTACATGTTTTGAACCGCCATACTTTAGGCTGCCTGCCACAATTAAATTTTCACCATCTTTCACAATTCTTCCTGAAACACCTAGAATGTCATCTAGTGATTTTGGTTTTGGTTTTGAAAAAACAAAGTTTGTCTGAACTTCTGGTATGTATTTGAATATATTTTTTAGGTTGGTAAATTTGGAAATTGCGTCTGATAGTTCTTTTTCTATGTCATCCTCCTTTCCAATTTTTGTTATGAATATACCTCTGCCAACTTTTTGTGAATTGCTAATAGACTTGAAGGAATAATCTTTTGCAAACTTTACTGCGTCTTTGAGATTACTTTTTTTTGCAAGACTTACAGCTAGTGATGCTGAAAAATTACATCCTCCACCATGAGTAGTTCTATCTATTCTTTTTTCAGAAAACGTATAAAATTTATTTTTCTCTAGAACAAAATCCGTCACAAGTTTGCCATCAAGATGACCTCCTTTTATGACTATATTTTTTGCACCCATGCTGTGGATGATTCCTGCAGCCTT
>JBGPWD010000086.1:0-3880 GCA_041492015.1 Nitrosopumilaceae archaeon | reverse complement strand
GTAACTAATTCAATTTAGATTGAGATGTTTATGGAATCAAGCAATGCCTTTGATCTCTTAAAGTGAACTTCGTCAATCATTTTTCCTTCCACCTTAGTTGCTCCCTTGCTTTTCTTTGTGGATTCTATATATACCTGACATACCTTTTTTGCCCATTCTATTTCGGCTTGAGTGGGATAGAATGTTTTGTGCACTATTGGAATCTGATTAGGGTGAATAATGCTTTTTCCTGCATATCCAAGACTTCGCCCAATTATACAGTCTTCTTCTAGTCCAGCTTCATCGTTGAGATCTTGCCAGATTGCATCTATGACATATTTTCCTGCAGCTCTTGCATCCACGGGGATTTTTGCTCTTGCATATTTTGCTCCCTCAGCCTGTTTTGTATATTCAATACCCAGATCGTTTAGCAGATCAAAGACGCCAAAAACAAGAGATGATACTCTATTACTTGATGATGCTATAGCGTATGTATTTACCACTCCTTCAGCAGACTCTATTGATGGTATGATATCAATTGGTGTAAGTTTATGTTTTTTTTCTAGACTTGCAAGTGTTTTTATGATTTTTTTTAATTCGGTTATGTTGTTTACTTTGGGAATAACTATACCATCAATTCCTTTTTGAACTATTTTTGATAAATCCTCTGAGATCATTCCAGAAGCGGGTGAATTTGTCCTTACATAGACTTCAGCTTTGTATTCTACACGACTGTTCAGAGCTTCTCTAATTAATTTTCTAGCAGACTCTTTTTCCTCTTTAGGGACGGAGTCTTCTAAATCAAAACACACTATATCTGCTGAAAGAGTTTTGGCCTTTTCTAAAAATCTTGAATTATTTCCAGGAACAAAAATAAGACTGCGTAAGAGTCTTGCCATACAGATATTAGATTTATGGTTTCATTAAGATTTTGCCAACAAGACCCTTACCTGTTAGCATTTTTGTATGAGCATCGGCAGCATTTTCAAAGCTATACTCAGAGTCTATAGTAGATTTAATTTTCTTTTTACCCATCCAGAATAGACCCTGTTCTAATTCTGCTTTAGTTCCTTGTGTAGAACCAAGTATATTAGTTCCCTTAAAGAATATGTGTCGCAAATCTGTCTTTGCATCATAACCAGTAGTTGCACCACATGTTACTAGTGTTCCACCATATTTTAGTAAGGTGAGCTGTGCATTCCAGTGCGTTTGACCAATGTGATCAAATGTTACATCAATACCACCTAATGGTTTTGCAATTTGTCTGACTTCTTTGCTCCAATCCTCTTTTCTGTGATCTACAGCATAATCCGCACCAATCTGTTTTAGTTTCTCTAATTTGTCTCCGCTTGCTGTAGAAATCACTGTACAATTGTAAAGTTTTGCAATTTGTATTCCAAAACTACCAACACCAGATCCACCACCCATGATTAGGACATTTTGTCCTGGTCGTATCTTTGCCCTTCCAACTAGCATGTGCCATGCTGTAAGTAATGTCATCGACGCAGCTGCTGCTTCATCAAAGCTTATGCCATCAGGAATTTTTGCAATATTTACTTCTGGAAGGTGAGTTATTTCTGAAAAAGCTCCCCATAGCGGACCTGTTTGAAATCCCCAGATTGTTCTTTGAGCACAATCGAATTCTCTCCCATCAGTACATGCCTCACATACTCTGCATGACATGTTAGAGTGTGAAACAACTCTATCTCCAGCTTTGAAATTCTTTACATCTTCTCCAACTGCAATTACTTCACCAGCAGCATCAGATCCTGAAATATGAGGTAATGGAACTGGAACCGGTTGACCTCTCATTCCCCAAATATCGTTATAATTTAATGCTGCAGCTTTTACTTTGAAAACAACTTCATTTGATTTTGGTTTTGGGTCATCTACATCTTTAACTTTTAAAATTGATTTGAAATCATCGTTTGGAGCATATTTTTCATAAACTACTGCTTTCATAGATGGTTTCGCCTAATTTACCCCTAATATATTTTCGCTAGATCTATAAGCGATTTATTTTGAAATCATGTTTTGGTTGCTGTATTGATTGTAAGATTTGTTTTAATTGTTCGTCTGAGATTTGTGTGTTTAATTTACCCTGAGATGCCATGCCGATAAGATAGTTTTCAACCATAGATGCAAGTTCTGGTTTTACCATTCTTACATTGGTTAAGCGTAATCTTGCTTGTGGTGAGAGTAGGGATCTAAGTGCTTGCTCCTTCATTGATGCAACTTCTGCATCAGTGGACCTTCTCTCATCATTTGAATTTGGCGTGCTCATATGACCACTAGGAATATTTCTTTAAGCTTGGATTCTTTGCAATTAGTTCGTTTAGGATTTCTGTGGATACTCGATCAATTTTTTTCATTCCTTCATGTGAAACCGTTCTTCCTTTTCCTTCCACCTTGTCAAGGTAACCCAATTTTTCTAAATTATGAATAGCTGTTCGAATTATCGCCCCACCTGAGTCTCTGTGGTGAGCTCCTCCATATCCTACTGCTTTAGCTCCACCATACAATCCTCGCAAATCCTTTACACCTACTGGACCGTGAAGATAAATTTTCCTAAGAAGTGATGCACATCTAGTATACCACCAATCATTCTTTTGTGGAGGTTTTTCTGCATGTGCCCCTGTTTTTACAAATGGAACCCAGCTTGGGACAGTAATATCTTCTCCTTTTAGAATCTCAGATAATTTGTTAATCAGTATATCTGCTGGTACATCGTATGCCTTTGCCATAAAGTTAAAAATTTTCAGTTCGTCTTATAAATCATTGACCTTTTGGAATTGATTTTTGGATGATCTTTCTGTAGGTATGATTACAAAATCCGCAAGTAATACGAATTGATTTTACAGATGACCTTCCTATCCTAATCCTTGCATTTACTCCAGGAGCAATAAATTTTTTGCATTTTTTACAAAAATTTATTCGTATATCATAAGGCATTCTAATTCGGTATTTTGTACTTAGTTTTTTTGCTAGACTTGCTTGTCTTTGTGCTAAGCTAGGATTTGTTCTTGCATTTGATATAGCATTTCTAATAAGAATTTGCATCCTTTCTAATGCTATTTGTCGCAGTGCTGGTTTCACGTTAGTTAAATAAATATCAGTCTCTTAAAATACATCTTGCTTTCGCTTATACTCGCAGAGTCTGCTTTGGAACTTGTTCCAAAAGAACTCCAAAGTCATAATTCTGTACTAGCACATAGTAAAAGGGTAAACAAAAAACCATCTGAATTAATTTTGGATGTATCTTGGCATTTTGCAGCAATGAAAGGGATCAAAAATGAGATAAAGCGAGGTAGACCAGATTTGGTTCATTTTTGTATGCTTGAGGCTTGTAGCATTCCGTTGTATTTTGAAAATAAGCTTCGAATCTATATACATACAATAGATGATAAAGTAATTTCTGTTGGGAATAATGTGCGTCTGCCAAAATCTTATCATAGATTCATTGGATTAATTGAAAAGCTCTACGCTACTGGAATAATAGAAGAAGGTGAAAAGAAACTTTTAGAAATAAAAAACATGGATTTTGAAGAGCTAATTGACAAAATTAATCCAAAAGAAATAATTGGTCTTTCTACAAAAGGTGCAACAAGTTCCTATGAAAAACTTGCAAAAGTGGTTGGTAAAGATTCATGTATTGTTGTTGGAGGATTTCCCAAAGGTCACTTTTCAGATCAAATACTAAAAAGGATGAATAATCTTGTTTCAGTCGATAAAAATCCTCTTGAAGCTCATGTAATCATTTCTCGTGTATTATATGAATATGAAAAAGAATTATTATGTAGCTAAAAGATTGGCAGTGTTAAGCGGTCGTAGTATAGTTTGGTTAGTACACTGGCCTTCCAAGCCCGTTACCCGGGTTCAAATCCCGGCGACCGCATTTTTT
>JBGPWD010000159.1:0-2355 GCA_041492015.1 Nitrosopumilaceae archaeon | reverse complement strand
TATATGAAAACTCGGGAAAGAAAAACCAGAAAAAAATCTATCATATAAAATACAAAAAAATGTCTGACAACTCTTTTTCTATATTCATGGAAGCAGATGGCGGAGTTCCCCTTAAGCGATTTGTAAATGGCTCTGAAGTGGAACCAAGCTTAACTAGCGTGCTAGAAAATCAATGTAAATGCAAAGTGTTTGATTTTCACGAAATCTCGCTTACAAATTAAGCGTTTTGAAAATTTTCAATCAGCAAGCTGATCTGAGCCTTGCTGATATATAATTGAAAAGTGTCAACGTTTTTTTATAGTCTGGCACTAGTTTGTTTTAATTGAATCCGCTACTCAAAGTTCAAGAGGCACACAAAAACGGTCTTTTGCCTGACAAGATCTATCACACCATAACAGAAAGGTTTCCTATAGTGCTAGAAGGAATAGGCAGAATAGAAAAGGCATCTGGAATCAACTTTCCAATAGCATATGTGGAGCCGTCCATCGTATTGTCACACTCTCACAGCTCAACTGATCTTGGAATATTGTTTGCAAGAACCACTCCTGTTGTTACTGCAGAAAAACTAGAGATCATAATTCAGATCACTGCACCGCTAGTTGCATTTGGCCTAAAGGGAACAATACATGCCATTCTGGCTCACGAATTTCTGCACTATTTAGAACTGGCACGCAGGATATCAAAAATGGAAATTCTCTCTGATGAACTTTCAGGGAACCTGTTTGAAAGTGCTTATTCGGATGCAACTAGACTTTTTGATCCAAGGGCAGTATTTGATGACAAGACCTTACTGTTACACATAACAAAGAAATTTCCTGAAGGATTCAGGGATTACAAGCTTGAAGACAAGGTAGTCAAATTCTGGATAGAAAAAAATCTGCCAACCACAAAGATAACCATGGATACAAACATTGCCAAGATTCCATCAGAAATCCTTGCTAAAACCAAGATTGATCCAAAACTAGAATCAAAACTTGATGAGCTTGCACAAAAAATGTCAAAACTTCGCAAGAAAAAGTATTACTAATTATTGTATAAATTCAGTGAGACTGCATTTTCCACACGTGCGTCTGTTTTTATGTTCTGACATGAACACTCCCTTGCCGCATCTGTCGCATTCCTTTCGCAGTTTTTCTGCCTTTTCTCCTTTAACTTTGTAATATTTGTAGACACTGGGGCTCGAACCTTTTTTGCCTCCAGATGCTTTCTTTCCTCCTGCCATTACTTACTCTCTTCCTTTTTTGGCTCATCGGCTGCCTTTTTTTCCTCAGATTTTTTTGGAGCTTCTTTTTTCTCCGCTTGTTTTTCTTTTGGTTTCACTTCTACTTTCTCTGTCGGTGCTTCCTTTGCCTCTTCTGCTTTTTCACCGCCAGCCTTTGCCTTGTCTAGTCTCTCAAAAATTGCTGGCTTGACATGCTGTCTTGCCAATTTTTCATCATCATAAATGTAAAACGTACCTGAAACCATTGGTCTTCCGGTTTCATTTTGTAATTTGATTGGAACTATGACTTTGCCATCAAGCTTGAAGTGTTTTGATACGACATCAACGGCTTCAAGTTTTTTTAGCTTGCCAGCCAGTCCCTTAAACGTGCATGTGATCTCCCTTCTTGAGAGAATGTCGTTTTTTACATCGCGGGTAACATCTATCATTGACATGTATTCCAAGTCTTCTTAATTGTTCATATAATCTTAACGAAAATTGCTAACAAATTTAAGAAATTAAACCATTGTCTGCCTGTGGATCGTTTTATGATTCACCTGAAAAATTCAGGTTTTGTTCCGCAGGATGCAAAAAAGCTCCTGTCCCAAGCTGACAAGCTAGTTTCTGAAATGCATGCCATAGTACGGGATGCCCGAGTCTCAAGCAGATATGTAGAGTTTGATGTGTCCATATCAAAAGAATACCTGGATGTCTTGATAAAAAAACTCGAAACCATATCTCCACTTGACCATGCAAGACATCTGGTTGAAGAAGAAATGGAAAAAGAAGAGGCAGTAGAAAAGGGAAGGGAATATTTCAATTACGAAAGATTTTGGGAGTGTCATGAAACCTTGGAGGGAGTCTGGAAGAAAACATACGAAGGTGAAAAGGATCTAGTCCAGGGAATAATTCTTGTTGCTGCAGCCTTGGTACATTATCAGAAAAACGAAAATGACATCTGCTTATCCATTCTAAAGCGAGCAATGGAAAAGCTTGGCAATTCTTCAGGTAAATACTACAAAATAGATGTTGATGTTCTAAAAAACAAGATATCAGAAATTATTGATTCTGGAAAGATAGAGACTTTTACGATTTAATTAATTTCCAACAAATCATACTTTGGTTCAGACCTGTAAGAATCTGAATACCTCGAT
>JBGPWD010000142.1:0-2743 GCA_041492015.1 Nitrosopumilaceae archaeon | reverse complement strand
TTGTCTTTTATCTCAGGCGCTTCAATGAATCCGGCTCGTTCATTGGCACCTGCAATATTTTCTGGTTATCTTAATGACCTGTGGTTGTATTGGACGGCAACATTTGTTGGTTCCAGTATTGTTGCCCTTGTCTACAAAAAAAAGTTTGCCAGATAAATGCCATCTTCTTTTATAATGTATTATTTTGTGGAAAGAGGTTCTACTTTATTTTCACACAGATTATCAAAGTGTTATCAGTAAAATCCATGGTAGCTGATTGCCCCAAGTTTTGTAACATACGTTCATGCTGTGTTTTATAGAAGAATGACCATTTTTTTCCCATATTATGGTGAATTACGAACTTGATCATTCCTTTCTCACTTGATTCCATATAACTAATACCAGATTTTCTCAGTCTGTTCCTTAGGATTGAAAAAAATCCATCAATAGTATCATCACCTGTCATCATTAGTCTTACATCCTTGGTGGAATCTGCAGTCGATATTGCTATCTTGTAAAGTGTTTTTTCATCTAACGCATTCATCATTCCCTTAAGTACGTCGGCAAGAACTACAACCCACCCTGCTTTAGTTGCAGTCATATCCCATTGGAGAAATTCTCCAAGTATTTGGTTGACCAATGTGTTAAGAGTCAACCCTTCTGTTTTTGCCTCCTTCTTCAATTTATCAAAGTTTTGGGTTGCTAATCTAAGACTGATGCTTTTGTCTAGGGTCATGTTTTCACTTCAGGATTGTCCTCATGTGTGTTAAAACAGTATTTGTCAATAAAATCAATGTCTGTTTATTTTTAGACATACCATTTCATATGTATTGCATTGTATTACAACGTATTTAATGAACACAAAACTCTTGGCAGGCCTAGCTGTTTTTGTCTTGCTCATGGGCGTTGGTAGTCTTGCATTAGGACATACAGCAGATGCACAATCTACTCCCATAAAGAAAGCAATGAATAAAGTAGAAAAACAAAGAGAAAATAGAGATAAAACGCTCGGCGGTCATGAACATTGGGTTAAAACCCATTCAAGTGTCAAATAGAAAGTAAAATTTCATTTGACATGTCAAATTTTTTTACATATACATAGGTTAACCCTTAAAATTCTAACAAGGTTTTTTATCCATTACATCTTTTCTAAGAATTATATTTTCTTTATGGATAGAGTTTTTTGAACTTCATTCATACTACTGATGAATTTCTGCTTTGCTTCATATTCATCTGAGACTTTGACTACAATTTCAGATGATGAAAACATGACATCTTTGACTAAGATTGGGGCACTAAGCCCCAGGAGCTCGCTTAATATATCAAAAATGCTGTTAAATTTGGCACCATCTTTGTATTTGAAGATCGTATTACCATCTTGGAACTTTGGTGGTAATTCTAACGGAATAACCAAATCTGGGGAAGTTATTTCTGTAACAAAAGTATTGGTATCAGTTTTTATCATCTCAGTTAGTTTTTCTTTTTCAGATACAAGTTCATTTTTTATCTTTTCAAGTTCTGCCAATTCATCATGATATTGATCTCCTACCATCTTTGCGAAAGTGGATTCTGTTACACTCTTTAACGGAACCTCGTGAATCCTAAAATTAACTCTGGCAAGTTCAGCTTCGACATTGGTTAATTGTTGTCTGTTGGACTTTATCCTTCCAGCTACCTCTTCAAGATAGTGAAAATCAACCATCTTTCAAAACCTAACTAAATTGATGAACTACGTCCATCAAACTCTGCTTGAATTCTTCAGTAGTCAAACCCCATTTGCCATACTCTTCCTTGTAAGCATCCCATGATGCTTCGGCCTCACTTGCAATTTCAAGTATCTTTGGCCCTATGGCCTTTGTGTTGACTAGAATCGTGACGTTTGCTTGCTCGGTTTCAAGTATTGGTATCTTGACAAAAATCATTCTAGAGTCTTCAATGTTAAATTTATCCTTGATGAGTGCCTTTAATGCCTCTCTTTCTTTTACATCAAACACTCCTTTTACCTTAACAAGAGCACAACACGAGTCTTTGGGGCCTCCCTTGTCTCTTACATCATTTTCATCAATATCAAACAAGAGCGCATCTTCTCTTTTGTGAATGTGCTCAACTATTCTTTCCATGGTGTTACTTTTTCCACCTGACATTAGATCTGTACTCCATATCTTTTCTGCTGATATGATTGGGATGACCCAGGGAATGGCAAATTTTGGTCGTTTTGTTGCAAGCCATGTCCTGTAGTTTGACATGTCCCACTCGGTCTCCCTTGCAAATGATGAAACAAACATCGCAATAGCACTTGCTGCAATCAGATTCATACCACGGTAATCCTTCCAGCCTACTTCTTGTTCTTTTGGAAGATCATCAATTATTGATGGAATCTTTTCTAACTTTTTTTCAAATTTGTGAGCTAGCTGTCTTAGAGTTTTATTTGAAAAGAGAATAGAACAATCACTATATTTTATTTGGTATTCCAGATTCATTACAATGTTTATTGCTGCAGCTTCAAAGATGATAGGATCCCAACCAAACTCTGGCAAAAGTCCTAGCGTTGCAATTGTTGCATGTTCTTTGGTATCTTTTTTTATGTATTGAATGAATCCACTTGCAAAAGAACTGCCAGTACCACCTCCCATTGCAAACGGAATACAGAACCCCCTAACTGGTTCTGGTGAAAGAGCCGCGATTTGTTTTTGCATATCAAACTTGGCACTGACTTCTTTTACGAATCGCGTTCTGCCTTCTGCCCAATTTCTTGCTGCCCCTC
>JBGPWD010000003.1:0-16444 GCA_041492015.1 Nitrosopumilaceae archaeon | reverse complement strand
TTCAACTTCAGACCAAAATATACCATCAGTTTCTTTGAGTATGTTTCGCTTTGTAATAGCAAAGATCTTTTTCAAGCCATATTTCTTTGCCCACGCAAACGATGATCTTACTATTCTTTGACAACCTTTACGTGTTGTTTTTCTTATCGCTATTGCTGCATCGTTTGATATCTTAAACTCAATCCCTGCATAGAGTCCTTCAGTGGCTTCACGAAAACACACAAAATCAAGCTTTCTGTTCGGTGATAATCTATCATAAGTCTTAATCGGTCTTATATTGCTGTAAAGCTCAAATTTCTGTCTAATTGTAACGGCAACACTTCGAGGTGCATCTGGGCGTGGGATGGTAGTTGTTGGTCCTTTGTAACAAGCATCACTTTCCTCTAGTAGTTTCATAGTGGAATCAGGAATGTATGTGGCGCCACCGTGTTTTTCCCATTGTTCTGAACCAGCTTCACACAAGATCATTTCTGTTTGAGAATTACAGGTTCTTAGTACATGTAACACTGCATTAACAAGTTCTGGCCCTGTACCATCCCCTTTAATTATTGCAGCTTTTTTTCCCAAAACATTCCAAGGTGGCCGAACCAGTATATTTAACTTTAACTAAGAAATTTTCATTTCCATACACGGATCAATTAATTTTAAAACAAAAAGCCAATCCTTAAACAATGATTTTACATTGGTAAATGCAATATGAAAATAGTACAAATTTCCGACATTCATGTTGGTTCTCAATTTGGGGAGGAAGTATTTGATAATGTTGTAGATGAGGTAAATGATCTAGGGCCTTCTACCATCATTGTAACAGGAGATCTTACCAATGAAGGGCTTATGAAAGAATATAAAAAATGCAAAGCAAAATTCTCAAAGTTTGAAGCAGAAAAAATTATTACAATTAGCGGTAATCACGACTATAGAAACACCGGTTATCTATTGTTCAAAAAATTCTTTCCTTTTGAAGCCGTAAACGAACTTGACGATAATACGGTTCTAATTACTTTGGGTACGGCAAGACCAGATAGGGATGAAGGGGAGGTAGGATACAGACAAAATTTGTGGCTGGAACGTACATTGAAAAAATATGAAAAGAAGAACAAAATAGTTGCAATGCATCATCATCTTGTAGGAGTACCTGATACTGGAACTGATAGAGTAACAGTAATTGATGCAGGCGATGTATTAAGAACTGCACTTTCAGGAAAAGTCGATCTTGTTTTATGTGGTCATAAACACAGACCTTGGATTTGGAATTTTGGAAATCTTTTGATCGCAAATGCTGGAACAGCTTCATCTGAAAGAATGAGAGGATTATTTGAGAACACCTTCAATATAATAACAATTGAGAAAAACAAAATTAAAGTTGATTTAAAAATTGTGGGAGGAAAGCGAATTCCATTACAAGATCTTGTGGAACACTACAAGCGTTTTGGTGAAGAGTAAGCTAGGTTAAAATTATTTCTTGACTTCTGCACTGATGGAAACATCAGCCCACGAGTCATACAGCTTTTCGTCATGTAACCATGAATCAGTTCCACCAAAACCAACCCTGAAAATTTTTCCCGGGTCAAGCTTGAATTCAATCCCTTTTGAAAACCAAACATCATTTGTATCATTATAATCAAGTAATGCAGTTTTATTTATAACGAGATCTGGATTTTCGCCAAGGATAAACACGTTAAATGTACTATTTTTTCCCAAACCTGTAAGAATAAGATTATCTTTTTTTAGAAATTTTCCTGAGACCTTGACCGCGCCGTCCCCAGGCGCGACGTATTCATCAGAGTATCCCATAAAATAATATCCTAAATCCGAAGAACCAATGGTATCGATTTCTATTGCAGCACCAACTAATGTGTTAAGTTTTGATAGGTGAGCATAGCAGTGAGGAGAGGGACTATTACACACGGATTTGATCGTAGCGTCATACAGGTTTTCTTTAATGTAATGAGAGGTCCAATTCTTATTATTTTCATCAGAGAGTGTAATCGTTTCAAATTTGAATTGATTAGGAGCTATTGAGGTAGATGTATTAATTTTTTCTTCCAAGTTAACCACTCTTTTGTTTAATGATTCTGTGTTATTACTGACGCTTATCATATTGACTTGGATATCAGAAATTTTGTTTTGCAATTCAAGAAGGCCTGATACTTCAATTTCTCTAATCATAGTAACATTAGATTCGAGTTGTTCTATTTTTACTCGTTGATCATCCAACAAAAGATGGGTTGATTTCAAGTCAGAATCCAGAGATTTAGAAATCTCTGATTGTTGGTGTAAATCCTCTGCTGATTTTTCTATTTTGGATTGAAGATTTGAATTAATTTCAAGTAGCCATCCAATAGAGACTATAGAGATAACAATTGCGGCGATAGATACAATTTTTGAAATATCCACAAGTTTTTTTGAGTATTATAATGTCATTAAGGGTGGGGGTTCAATTGTTTTGTTAAATGGTTTTAATTATTTATTGTTAGCATAATTTGCCATACCTGTAACATCAACTAAAACTACAGGTTCATTTCTAACTGCCCATGCATCATGCCCAGAAGGGATTCACCGCAGCGTCCTTATTTGTTTTTAAGAATATTTTTAAAAAAAAAATGTGTTATCTTGAAATTGAATCAGTATATGATCAAAAGATGAATCTAATTGAGCGGTAATTTAATACTCTATTGCAGTTAATCAAGCTAGATTAATTAACAGATCTAATTTCAGCACCTATGTGCGGGGGTCGCCTAGCCTGGTAGGGCGTGGGATTGCTAATCCCATGTCCGTAAGGACCCGTGGGTTCGAATCCCACTCCCCGCGCTTTTTGCGATCAAACGCTTAGACTTAATAATGCGAATCCAAGAATCTCAAATGATGGTAAGAAGGAAAACCGTAAAACCAAAAACAAGCGGTCCAAGAAACGTTACCACCGGATTATGTCCAAAATGCGGAACAATTGGCAAAATTTTGATTATAGGCCCAACTGGCAGCGAGAAAGGTAAATGCCAGGCTTGCAACGCTGAATTTGTTTTATAGCAAAAAACTGACAAATACCTCAATAAAATAAACCATAAATTTTTAAGATCAATTTCCACTCCTAAAATGGGTATGGCAGAGAACGAGGAGTCAATTTATGAACGAGTAGCTAGACTTGAGGACGAAATTGCTACCCTGAGAAATGAAATGGACGTACTCAAATCCACTTTACGTAACAAAATAATTCGACATGAACACAAATTGATAAAAGAAGGCACTGATGTTGCCTCAATTATTGACTAGCTCTTTCTTTGATGTCTCTTATCAAATCCAAAACATGATCAATATCATCAGCTTCTGGTGCTAGCTCGATGTATCTGTTTAATGATCTCAATGCAAGATAATAATTTGACAGTCTTGCTTCTAGAATTCCTTTATCCCTTACTTCCTCTGGTGAGTCTGGTTCCATACCAAATATCATGTTTATGCAGTGCATCGCCATTGTGTAGTTAAAAGATTGTATGTATGAATTTTTTAGATTTCTACATATTCTAATAAGAATTTGTTCTGGACCAATTTCATTAAGAAAGTCAGGTGAAAATTCCACACTACCTCCATAATTTCTGTCAAGTATTTCCTGTAAATCATCAATAGAAAGTAGTCTTCCTCTGTTGTATGGGTCTAAAATTAATTCCTCAGAAAATTTCACAAGAAAATGGCTCGGAAACCCTACAGGACATAAATCCAATCCTATGTGTTTTGCAAGTTCAATATAGATAATAGACAACGTTATGGGAATTCCACTTTTTTTATCAAGCACTACATTTAGAAAATTGTTTTTTGGATTATAGTAATCATCATGATCACCACTAAATCCCAAGATATCAAACATGTATTCATTTAGCATAGACACCAAATAGGTAGGATTCTTTATTTCAGAAAGGGAATTTTTCAAATCTTCTTCCAATCGATCTAATTTTTGAACATATTCATGTACGTTCAAATCTGGGTATTCCAGTGTCTGAGATAATTTTAGACATTTTTCAACTAATGTATATCTGGGATTTTTGACATAAGATATGCATTCTACAACTATTGGATCAAAATCTTGACTCATATTCTCTTCAAGTAACTTTCCGGATTTTTCAACTCTCTTGTTGTAGGTGGATTCTCAATCAATGTTTGGTATGTATTTTTGCCAAGTTTTGCAAAAACTGTAGACGTGAAATCCATCCCAATGCTCTTTCTTACTTTGTATGAAGAAATATCAGTATTGGCAAAAGTGACAAGATAATCTTGAAATTCTTTGTCATCTTTTAAAATATTTTGAACTGCAAATTCTGCCATTCCTTCCATTGTGGAAAATGCGGCGTGGTGAATTTGTATTGGCTTGAGCCATCTCTGGTATATATCCAAAAGTTGTGGCAACATATCAGAAATTTTAGGATCTATTGTGACTTTTGTAAAAGTCATCACATCAGGACCAAGCACTCCTACGATAAAGGTATCAGGGTTTAACATGAAAAATAGATTTGCTCTCCTAGCTATAGGGAATTCTTCAGGTACTTGTGGTAATTCCAGGTAATCGGAAAGCTTGTTTACTGTAGTATCGTCTAATGTTAAAATTATCTTTGCAAGTTCTTCATTTATTGAATTTACTTCATTGACTGCCTTTTTGTTAATTTCATGCAAATTGCTTTGAATTGCATGAATTTGTTCTTCAAGAATTGTCATCTTTAATGCCCCAATATATCCAGAATTCACATATTCAAACTTGGGTTCGTACGGTTCTCCTTGTTTTTGCAAAATTATCTGGGGGTAACTAGAAAGCACAAATTTATTTAAAAATATAGTAGAATCAAGATAATCACCATAAGTTGTAGATATCTTTGAAATGTACGATTTTGCATATGTAGAATAAACAAGAAATTTTACTGGATCGTTTTTCATAAGCTGTGCTATTCTGTCACTTTTTTCAAGAGCTATAGAAGTAAAAAGCTCATTTACAAATTCAATAGAATCTTTTGTCGCAAATACTTTTTTTCCCTTTAATTTTTTTAATTCAATTAAATCTAAAAACTCCAGTTTTATTTCTGGTGGAACAGAAATTCCAGTAAACTGCGCAATTTTTTCTACCATCTTTGGAAAGACAGCCTTTGACAACATTTCGATATCTTCAAACTTGACTGTTGTTGGTAGTGTTTGTACTGCCTTGGAAAGGGATTTTGTGATTTCTTTTTCTTCGTTTATCTCAATTAAGAGCTGATCTAATAATGCTAGTGCAAATTCTTCAAATTCTTCCATCTTACTCGTGGTAAATACGAACTAATTTAACATTAACTTAGGATATCTTGGAAGTACCGGGGGTGGGTTTCGAACCCACGACCTCCAGATTATGAGTATTACCCTTTTGTGTGGACTGGCACTCTAGGCCAGGCTGAGCTACCCCGGCACAGATTACGCCTAATTTTTTGATGCAATTAAATGTAGTTGTTGCGGCACAAGCGGATTTAAAATATGAATACATTCTAATTTTTTATAGGAAAAAGGAAAGACCTTCTCAGGTCATAGTTTTATCTCTTTTTTGATTTAGCTTTTGATTTTGCTTTTGATTTGGCTTTTGCCATAACAAGCGAGAGTCTTTATCCTGCTATTAAGTACTCTGAAATGATGCAATTACCAAAGGAGAATACTAATTTCTATAAAACATAAATTGCATCCATTTTTATGGGGACAAATTCCGTCAATAAATAAGAAAGGAGGTGCAACGATGAGTTATAACGACGGCGGTTTTGGAAGATCTAACCGAGGATACGGAGGTGGCCGAGATAGAGGATATAGCGGCAACAGACGATTTGACGACGGACCAAAACCAGTAGAAACCGGAAAAGAATACGACGTTTCCATAACGGAAATTAGTAGAAAAGGAGACGGTATCGCAAGAGTAGAAGGCTTTGTGATATTTGTTAAAGACGGAAAAGCAGGCCAGAATGCAAAAATAAAGATCACCCAAGTAGGTGGACGATTTGCTTCTGCCGAAATAGTTGGTTCTTCACAGCCCGCAGCAGAACCAGCAGCTTAGTAAAATCTTAGTCTTATCCAAGAAACTAATTTTTTCCCAATTTTTTATTTTTTTTAATTTTGTAGTTTTTTAATATTCAAAACAAATTTGGCCTAAAATAGGACAAATCTTATTGTGCCGCGATTTTTTTCCAATTGGTATCAACCTTTGCAATCCACTGGAATTTCTTCTGAAGTGCAGAGGTGTATAGTTTTTCCCATTCTAATCCTACTTGGTCAGTCCAAGCCTTGAAGACTCTAGGATCAATATAGTTACGTAGTGATGTTCCAAGATTGTAATCTTTAGTTTTTTCAGTAAGTTCTATTGTCAACTTCATCTTTTCTTCTCTTATCTTTAGCTTTTCTCGCTGCTTCTCAGTTTTAGGGGCAGTTTTCTTTAGTTTCTCTAGCGTCTCTTTCTTTTTCTTCAAAGATTCTTCAAACGTCTTTGGAATAGTTCTCTTATGATTACAGGTAATGGCTGCTTCAAGATTTGCTAGTTTGGCATGATAAATCTTAATGTTTTCTGATTTTGAATCAAGACGATCTACTTTTTTGAGGTAATTTGTCACAACTGTAGTTGCAAGATATGTTCTGAAAACTTTGGCAGTAAGTTCTTTTACTATTTGTCCAAGAAATTCATTTACATGCCTTGAGGTGATTCCATCAAAAATCAAGTCATTTGGTTTTTTCTTTTCGGTAAATTTTTTCAAGTTATCGTGAAGTATTTTATCCTGAACAGTTACTAGAAGTGATTTTTGCCATCGTACACTATCCTTTCCCAAAAAGTCGAATTCTATTGCATCAGGTTTTAGCCTGATATGTTCTACTCTTAATGTGGTTGCACCTACAGTGTCTGCTTCATCAGGATCTTTTTCATCTCCTACTCTCATGGCAGTTTTGAATATTAGATAACAAACAGTTGCAACTCTTCTTACTTTTTCATCACGCTCTGACATTTTTTTAACTACATTTTCCAGTACCTTGTTAATGTGTTGGGAAAGCTTGATTGCCTTATCGTATTTCATCTGATCACGTTCTTGTTTCAAGTCGGAGGTATCAGAAAGCCAAACGTATTTGCGTTTTTCTGTAAGATAGTCTTCCCAGCTTGCAAGCCACATGAAATCTGCCTCGTGAATAATTTTTCCCCAGTTACCAGGTGGTACTTTGGCTTCCTTTCCTAGATTTAATGTAACGGCTTTTTCTGAAATTCTTGGTTTCCATCTTCCTCTTAATGGATGGTCTCCTCTTCCAATGAAAAGTCCTGGAGGTTCTGCCATCCAGTTAGCTACGTCAACTTGCTTTCCATCAATTATTGCCATACCGTACTTTGCCTTCATTTTTTCTTTGATTTCTTTTCGTGACACTGCAAGTTTCTTTTTTTGTTCCTTATCAAGTGTTAATTTTGCATCTTTTTCTAAATCTACTACCTTAAAGGGTGCAGAAAAATCAATATCAGAAAGTGAAATGTTTTTGAACTTTGGGGGGAGTACCTTTACAAAGTCTTCCAAGAAATTTTTGCAAAAGACCTTGTCTTGGACATAGGGGGTGTCTTTTTTCTTTGCCCACTGATATGCCATTTCTTCTTGTTCTAAATTTAGAGGCACCTTCTCGCCTTTGATCTTGATCGTTATACCTTTTGATTCAAAAGGCGGTGGGAATGCTATGCCGTTATGTTGTAAAGTTCTCCATTTCATTTCAGACTATCACCAAATTGTGCCTAAATCTGTTGACTTTGATAAAAATTGACTAGGCGGCGTATATCAATCTAACCAATAGGTTCCTTCTAACAGAAATTTTCAGATGGGTTAAATCAAAAAATCTAGTCTAGCTAAAAAGCTCTTTTTTGATGTAATTTTCAAACTCTAGATCAGTTTTGTTCTTTTTTGCTTCAAGGAACATTACTGCATCATTTCCCACAACATATCGTGGCAATGGTTTCTCAGATTTTATTGCTTTGATGATTGTATTTGCTACCTCATTGGCTGGAGTGCCCATCTCTGACATCATGGTAATACCCATAATCACCTTATTTGTAATGTCTTTGTAAGGAGAATCTGATTTTAGAACTTTTTTTGTTGATGACATAAAGTTTGTCTTTATTACTCCTGGCTCAATAATTATGGTATTAATTCCAAATGGAGAAAGCTCATACCTCAATGACTCACTTAATCCCTCTAATGCAAACTTTGAGCTAATATATGCTGGAGAAACAGGAAAACCTATTCTTCCAGCAATGGAGCTTACATTTACTATGATTCCAGATTTTTGTTTTCGCATTACAGGAATGACTGCTTGCAATACTCTAACTACTCCAAAAAAGTTTGTCTCAAACTGTGCCTTTATGTCTTCCATGGAGATATCCTCCAAACAACCAAAAAGACCATAGCCAGCGTTGTTTACTAATACGTCGATTCTACCCTTTTCTTTAACAATCTTGTTTATGGCATTTTTTACACTATCTTCCTTGTCAACATCCATCTCAAGTACTTCTAGTTTCAAATTTTCTTTTTTTGCAGTTTCTTTGACATTGTTTTCTTTCTTTGTATCTCGCATGGTAGCATATGTGAAATAACCTTCCCTTGCTAATGCTAGCGCTGTTTCAAAACCAATGCCGCTTGAACTGCCTGTTACTATGGCAACTTTTTCCATAATTGCAAACTCATATTGGTATTAATAATTTGTACTGATCATTTACAATCAAACCTAAAAGGTAAAACTGAAAGTATTGACTCTAAAATAAAAAAGGGAATAAACTATGGCCTATTGTCAGGATGAACTGGAGCTGGAAGACGGTGTGCTTGTGCTCTTATGATTCTGTCCGTTAAGTTCGCTCCATAGTTGTTTTATGATACCGTGGGCATCATGCAAGGCATTCCAGACATCGGTCTGTTGTGTACCCTGATACTTGTTTGTCCCTACGGCATTTAGGATGTTTTGAGCATTGGTGAGGTCTGTCTGTGCTTTATCTATCTGGCTGCTGTACTGTCCTGAATTTGAATTTGATTTTATTGCATCAAGTGCAGCTTGTTCTGCAGCTAGTGAAGATTGAGCAGCAAGATGGAAGTTTGTACCACTCTTGCAACCATTGTATTGACAGTAGCTTTGTAGTGCAGTTTTTAGTTGTGATGAATCTGTTGCAGAAGAAATAGATCCTGCCAAGTTGCCAAGATTTGTCTGTGCCTGGCTAATTAGCTTGTTGAGCTGAGCCGTATCTACTCCCTTTGATGACAGAGTATTGGCTTTGTCCTGAACTTTTTGTATTCCAGTTCCGTATGCTTGAATTCTAGCATTTGCAAACTGTTGGCCTGCACTGAACATGCAGCTCTTATCCGTGGATGCAATACTACTAAGATCACTTTTCAGCTTTGTTTTTTGATCACTTGATGGATTTGCATTCTTTATTGCTGAACGCAGATCTAGCGTGGCAGTTTTTGAATCAGTCCTAAATGATTTCAAGTCTGTCGTTAACTGGTTCTTGTCATTGTTGTTGGTATCTGTTGTCAGTGTCTGCAAGTCAGAGCTTATCTTGTTAGAATCAGCACTTATTGCAGTCTGGTCTATGTTAGATATGTCAGATATTGCTACACCGATAGAACCAGTCTCATAGTTTGTCTGACATGTTGCTCTTGCAAGTACTGCATTCAAGTAAGATTGTTGTCCTGAAGCCTTGTTTTGGGAATTAGAGCCACTGTCAGCAAACGCAGCTGCTGGAATAATCAGCAAAGCGCATGCCGCCAATGCGAGATATTGCATTTTTGTATGCATGAGGCATTTTGGAAATTTGTTTTAAAAAGAATTGCGTAGCTTTGTTACTTATCATTGATACTTAAGAAAACTCGTGCGTAAGCTGTGTGTAACATTTTTGACGAACACATACTTTTTAGTATTATTACTAGACAAGTGGCTTGTCTCCCTCTACTGGTTCAGAAACCTCGGTTATCTCACCATCATTAATTCTTTGTAAAATTTCTGTAGCGGCAAGCTTGTGAAGATATTCATTATTGTTTCCACACCTGTAAGAAAATGTGCATCTTGGGCAACCTGATTCACTTTTGCAAGGACATTCTTTTACAATGTGCAAGCTTCGCTCAAATGCTTTTTCCAACCTGTCGTAAAGTGCTTTACTTGCGCCGTTACCGCCTATTGCAGAATCATAAATAAAGACAAGTCCTGACGTTCCAAGCGATATGCCACCAAGATCTTGTGATACTCCGCCCGTTATCATATTGCTCCCTTCTATTACTACATGTTCTGTTGCATGATACCCACTTGCTTCCGTGTATTCCTCATTCTCAGATTTTTTTATCTCAATAACTGGCTTTGGTGCTTTGAATACAATTCCTTTTGTGTCAAAATCAAATTCTAATGGTTTTTCTAAAAGTACTCGTTGACCTTGTGTTACTTCATAACCAATTTCTATGTTAACATAACCATAAACTCTTTTTTGTATATGTAATCTACAAAATGCAACTTCGATTCCGTTTGCATTTCTTTTTTCAAAAATAGTTTCTATAGTAGGCCATTCTTCAGTTAACGCTTTTGTATAATATGGATAGTCTCTTGGAAGATATTCAAGTTTTGCATTCATTTTTTTTGGATACTCTAGCTCCTTTACTTTGTATCTTGTTCCTGCTAGAAAATAAACGGCTGATTGATGAAGTTCCTCAAGTGCTATTGGGAGATTTCGCTCCCCAACTTTTTTACCGTTTAAAAATATGTCAATTGACTTGCCAATTCCTCTTATACTATAATCGTCAAGTAAAGATTTGATCTGCTCATAATTTGGAACATATCTATTCTCAATTGCGGTAAGATTTCCAACAGATACGTGTCTTGCAATTACTTCACTGTGTTCTGCTAGTTCATGTTTGGCAATAGGTTTGTCACAGGCCATTGCAAGCACTTGAAACTCTTCAACAAAGGGATTCTTGGGATCTATGTAGATTTTCTCCACGTCTTCAAAATAGTCAGTCGGATGATTTTTGTAATATTGTGAAATGGGGTCATTGCCAAGGACCAAAAACGCATAACCGTTTTGTCCCTTTCTTGCTGCCCTTCCTATTCTCTGAACTAGTCTATTGACTGGTATGGTTGATGAGATTACTCCATCTACATTGCCAACATCAATTCCTAGCTCAAGAGTAGGTGTAGCAGAAATTGCCATAAGGGTGTCATTCTTAAAAGAATTTTCAACTGATTTTCTGTAATTTGCCATCAGTCCTGCCCTGTGGACTTTGATATCTATTTTTTGTCTTCTTGCCTGCATCGCTAAAAGTTCAGAGTTTAGATGAGAATTGTTAAAGACTAATGTCTTGTGCTTTTTTGTTGTAAGTTTTTTTAAAATCTCGATCATCAAAGCTCTCTGAGTTCTAAGGGATGGAAATAGCATGCCGAAATCTATCCTTCCTTTTTTTCCAGACCCTGTTACCAACTTCATTTTCACTCCAAAGAGTTGTTCACAAAATGATAATGCATTGTCAAGTGTTGCAGAAGAAGATATGATTTGTAATTTGGGACAGATTCTTTTTAATCTCTTTATTATGTAATGAACATTTGAACCAAATATTCCAGAATACACATGAGCTTCATCAACTACAAGAAATTTTACACTGTTTAATAATGTAGCAAATCTACTTCTGTGCCACATGTGATAGTGAAGCACATCAAAGTTTGTTATAATGACTTGTGGTGGGTTTTCAAGTATTTTCTTTCTATCGATCTCTTTTGTATCGCCATCAAATATTTCCACTCTTATGTCAAGCTCATCAGCAATTTTTTTTATTTTTGGGAATTGATCCTTTGATAGAGATTTGGTTGGATATACAAAAAGAGCCTGAACGGTGTTATTTTGTTCCTTGTCTAGAATCTTTTGTAAAATAGGTATGACAAACGCTTCAGTTTTCCCAGAGGCAGTTGGTGCAGTTATTATTACATTATTGCCAACCATGATTTCACGTATTGCATCCTCTTGAAACTTGTAGAATCTCTCAATTTTTTTAGATTCTAAAACACGAACAATCCTTTCATCCAAACCAGATTCTGATAATACGCTGCCCATCTGGGGGTCAGGTTCGTTTATTGTTTTAAAATATGATACATAGTATTTTCTTGCAAATAAAATGGAGTTTGTAATTTCATCAAGTTTGGCATTACCTATCATCTTTTTTATCTCATCTTCACTTTGAACTATTCCTTCTTTTTCAAGCATTTCAGAAGATTTTTTCTTACTTGGGATCTTGCCTGCATCAAACCTGTTAAGAAAGTCTAGATACGCTTCATCCGTATTTTTGCAATAATTTACCATGTCTTCCAACTCACATGCGGGACAAGCAAAGACAATTTTTTGATTGAATGTCTTTTGCATCTCAATCTTTGACTTGCATTTGGGACAAGAGTACAACACTTCATCAAAGACTTGAGGTGATTTAATTTTTGATTTGTCGATGATTTTATTAGTTGGTTAAACCTTTAAGCAACAAACTTGATCTTGAACTGTTGAACGTCCTTGTTACCGGCGGAACAGGGTTTATTGGTTCCAAGCTTGTCGATAAACTAGTTAATAGGGGTGCTCAAGTTACGTGCCTACTCAGACAAGGTGCTATATCAAACCCTGCAGCAAAAACAGTAACAGGGGATCTTACCTATCCTGATTTTATACTTCCTGATGAAGAATTCGATGTAGTATATCATCTTGCAGCTGCATGGCCTGGAGAAAAGGATAAGAAAATTCTAAAGACTGTAAACTACGATGGTACTGTAAATTTATTTAGTCTGCTAAAAGACAAAGCTAAATTCATTGTGTACGTTTCAGGTTTAGGAGTTTTTGGAAATCCGGGAGATATTGTGGATGAAAATTCCCAATTAAAACCAAACACCGAATATGCCAAAGTAAGACTAGACGCCCAAAAATATCTGGAATCAGGCTGTAAAGAACACGGAATAGCCTTCAGTGTTGCCTTCCTTGGAGACGTTTACGGAAATGGCGGTTGGTTCAAAAACATCTTGGTTGAGAGATTAAAAAAAGGATCATTTAGAATGCCAGGCTCTGGAGAATATTATCGGAGCTTTGTACATGTAGACGACGTTGTTTCAGCTCTTGAATCTATAGCAGAAAAAAACGCCATAAACCAGTCTTTTGTTATTACTGATTCTACGCCTGTTAGATTCAAGGACTTTGTGAATGTAGTTTGTAAGGAACTTGGGGTAAAGTATCCTGGAACCATTCCAACAATTTTAGCAAAAGCTGTTATGGGTGGTGATTTCATTAACCTTCTAACAACCTCAATAAAGACATCAAATGCGAAAATTGCAAAGCTATGTGACTTTGTGTATAAATCATATACTGAGGGCATACCATCGACAATTTCTGAAATGAAATCCTGATTGACATATAATATCCAGTCATTCTAAATTTTGTGTGGGTCTTGGAAGCTACTGGAGTAAAGTATTGGATGTTTTAGAGGAAATTATTCCTGTTTATGATAAAGTAAACTCTGTCATTTCACTTGGCAAGGACGAAGAGTTTCGTTCAAGAGGAATTTCTGGAAGAGTAAAGAAAGGAGATGCCGTGCTTGATGCTGGTTCTGGATTTGGTAACATGTCAAAAACCGCATTAAAAATTTGTGATAATGATTTACAAATTACACTTTATGATCCACTACAACCAATGCTAAAAAATACAAGAAGATTATTTTCAAATTCTCCAAGTCTATCTTGCGGCGTATTCGAACACATTCCATTTCAAGATGAAAAGTTTGATGCTGTCATGTGTGGATATTCATTGCGTGACGCGATCAGTCTTAAAACAGCTATATTAGAAATTCATCGTGTACTAAAAAAGGGAGGAAGATTTGTCATTGTAGATTTGGGAAAACCGGATAATTCTTTTTTGAGACTTGGTGTTTCATTTTATCTCAAGATCATACTTCCCATCATAGCCTCAATCGCTGCAGGCAAACTTGGCTTTAAATTTGCAACCCTTTATGGAACGTACAAATTGTGGCCACAAAACAAAAAGCTTGAGACCTTGTTACTTGAGAAATTCTCAAAAGTAGAGTTTGAAAAGGCAATGATGGGCGGAGCAATAATGGTAGCTGCATACAAATGAAATGATAGACTGTTTTTCCATTTCCAAAACTTTAATTTCGGAACACTCACAACTTGTAATATGTTAAATTTTTCTCTTGACATAATAGGCAATGAGTGGATAATCATTGCTTTTGTTGCCATTGTTTTATTTTTAGGAACAAAACGGCTCCCAGATGCCTCACGAAAGATCGGAAAAATTCTGGGTGAATATAACAAAACAAAAAACATGGTACAAAACGAGCTGCAAAAGGCAAATGCAGGCTATAACATATCGGTACAAGGGCCAGTAGAAACAGAAAGACAAAAGCTTGAAACAATTGCAAGGTCGCTTGGAATTGATTTTTCTAATAAAACTGACGAGGAATTAAAGAATCTTATAGAATCAAAGATGGGAAGACCATCGCCACAAGGTACTGACAACTCAGTAAGCTAAAACCCTCAACAAATTTAAATAGAATATCTAGTCACTCAAGATGGTATAATTTGACTAAGATAGATCCTTGGCAAAATGCATTAAAACAACTTGATGACGCAGCAAAAATTCTGAAACTCGATCCGGGTGTACATGAGATGCTTGCAACTCCAAAAAAAGTTCTGACAGTAGCAATTCCAGTAAAAATGGACAACGGGAAGATTAGAGTTTTCACAGGTTATAGATCACAGCATAACGATTTTCGAGGACCACATAAAGGGGGAATTAGATATCATCCTGGTGTGACACTGGAAGAGGTAAAGGCACTTTCAATGTGGATGACATGGAAGTGTGCCATAGTCGATGTTCCATTTGGAGGAGGAAAAGGTGGAATCATTTGTGATCCAAAGCGATTGTCTGCTGGAGAAAAAGAACGAATGACACGAAGATATGCATATGCAATTAATGAAATTATTGGACCAGGAAAAGACATTCCAGCTCCTGATGTTTACACTACTGGAAAAGAAATGGCACAGATAATGGACGTGTATAGTGTATTACATGGACAAGGTGAACCTGCAGTCATTACCGGAAAGCCTCTCTCTGTAGGTGGTTCTCTTGCTAGAAATGTTGCAACTGGTTTAGGTGTAGCATATTGTGTAAGAGAAGGAGCAAAAAAACTTAAACTAAAACTGAAAGGTGCTAAAGTAGTCATTCAAGGATATGGAAATGCAGGAACATTTGCAGCTGAATACATAGAAAAAATGGGTGCAAAAGTTATAGCAGTTAGTGATTCTAAAGGTTCGATAATAAATCCAAAAGGACTTGATTCAAAAAAAGTTCTAGATTACAAAAACAAACATGGCTCTGTTATAGGCTATCCTGGAAGCAAAAAAATTACAACGGAACAACTTCTCACCACTCCATGTGACATACTTGTCCCAGCAGCTCTTGAAAATCAAATTACACCACAAATTGCAAAAAATATCAAGTGTAAGATTATAGCTGAGGCAGCAAATGGACCAACGACCCCAGAAGCTGATGATATTTTATTCAAAAAAAGAATAATGGTGATACCAGATATTCTTGCAAATTCTGGTGGAGTTTGTATATCGTATCTTGAATGGGTGCAAAACCTACAAAGGTATTACTGGACATTTGACGAAGTTGCAAGAACGATGGAAAAACATATTGTTCGCGGCTTTAATGACACCTATAACTTGGCACAAAAACACAAAGTAGACATGCGAAAAGGCAGCATGGTTTTAGCAGTCAGTAGAGTGCTTGAATCCTTTGAAGCAAGAGGCCTGTGGCCTTAGAATATATATCAATAACAAGGAAAGTAAATTCTGATAATGACTAAAGCATATGTTGCTATCCATTGCCAAACAGGAAAGGAAAATCAGATAATTAGATCATTATTGGAAATGAAAGGTGTATCAGAAGTTACTGGAGTACTAGGACTATATGACATTATAATCAAGATTGAGGCAGAAGATTCTATGAAGCTTGAACAAATTATTACAAAAAAGATCAGAACGGTACCTCACGTTATTACAACTATGACTCTGATTGTTGTATAAAAAAAATTTTACAAATATTGTATTAACTAGAATTTGAAATAAAAAGTGAATTGGTCTGAATTTAAGAAGTACTAAAGGAGCTTCCGCAGGAACAGCTCTTTGTCACATTTGGATTATTGATTTTGAATCCAGCGCCCATCAGACTTTCAATATAGTCAACATTTGCACCTTTAAGATAGTCAGCACTGTAGCTGTCTATGAGCATCTTTACACCATTTTCTTCTATTAACATGTCGTCCTCCTCAGCCTTTTGTTCAAAACCCATTCCATATGAAAGGCCTGAACAACCGCCGCCTTGAACATACACTCTAAGAAATTCTGGCTTGTCTGC
>JBGPWD010000066.1:0-4803 GCA_041492015.1 Nitrosopumilaceae archaeon | reverse complement strand
TTGATTTAGTGATGATTGATTTAGTGATGATTGATTTAGTGATGATTGATTTAGTGATGATTGATTTAGTGATGATTGATTTAGTGATGATTGATTTTGTGCTGATTGATTTTGTGCTGATTGATTTTGTGCTGATTGATTTTGTGCTGATTGATTTGGTAATGGTTGGCTTGACACAATTTTCTCTTGAGAACTAATAATCACTTTGATTATACGTGCTTCATTAGGATCTAGCGGTCGATTTGTTTTAGGATCTGTTTTAATCAATGCTATTTTATCAACAACATCTTGCCCAGAGGTCACTTGACCAAATATTGTATATTTGTCATCCAACCATGGAGCATCGCCAAGTACTATGAAAAATTGAGAGCTTGCACCGTTAATGTCAGTAACTGGATGCGCCATAGATACCATATATTTTGTGTGTTTAAGTTTGCTAAATTCAGGGGCAATAGTATATCCTGCAGAACCTTTTCCCCATGTATTAGGCGGACCATTTTTGGTATTGGGATCACCTCCTTGAATGAGAAAACCAGGTGTTATTCTATGAAATATTGTTCCATCATAAAGCCCTGATTTTGTAAGATTTTCAAAATTGGCTACAGTTTTTGGAGCAATATCACCTCTGAAGGAAATTACTATATCTCCGAATTTTGTAGATATGATAGCCACATCCTCTTTTTCAGCGAATGCGTGTAAGGAGAATGCAGCACCAAGAGCAATAATAGTAAATAATAATATGGTTACAGGATACATTCCTTTCAACTTATTCCTTAAACGATTTTATTTGCTTATATCGATTTTCTTGTTGTTTGAATCTGTTCTATTTTACGGATTTTTCTTTTTTTTCAAAAAAGTAAGGTAAAAACCAATTCCACCCAAAGTAAATCCTGCTGTTATTGCTCCAAGACCTTCTACCAGATTTTGTTTAAAATACGAAGGAGCAAAAATAAAGATCAAAATTCCAACCACAATTAATGCTAAACCTCCACTTTTTGGTCTGCTGTGTTCACTATGTGCCATTGCCTAGAGATATTCCAAAAGGGTCTGTGCAACTTTCTTTCTCCCAATGTCTATGATAAATGGACCTATCTTTGGGCCTCGATCCGATGCTAAAATTATCTGGTATAATATCTTGAAGAAGTCTTTTGGTTGAACGCCATTGCTCCTGGCAATTTGGTAGATGTCATTTTGTATATCTACTGGCTCGTTATCAGATGAAAGTACTTCTGCTAATTCTTTGAGTGATTTTTTTGTAATCTCATCAATTTGCACTTCAACTTTTGTTGGCATGTCAAAATCATCAGCATATCTTCCAGCTAAATTAATAAGCTCATCAATTTCAGGACTAGATTCTTTTATTGTGCCATAATCGATTAGTTTTTTTATAACAAGTTGGTTTCGGTTTTCTCTGAATATTTTACAAAGTTGGACCAGTAATCTATAATTAACATAAGGCATGGGAGTCTTTGGAGTTTTCAAAAGATTTACGTATTCGTATAGTCCTTTTACCCTCATCATCTTTGTCTCATTATCAAGTTTTATCTTTCCAAAGTAGATATTTTCAAGTTCATTATATTCATCCATAAGAGCTGGAATGTCTTCAAATCCAACTTCGCGAGCTCCTGTTATTCTTTTGTACAATAAAAGCAAGATAGATTTTGAGGAACCGTACTTTAACCATGTTTGAGATGTCACTACATTACCAAGAGATTTAGAAATTTTTTTACCACCTTTATCCAAAAACATCTCATATTTTACATGATGAGGATGTGGAAATTGTAGTATTTCATCTGCGACCCAGTCATTTACCTTGACTGAATCCATGATGTCCTTTCCATATGCTTCAAATCTAACATCAAAAGCTTGCCATCTTGCTGCAAATTCTACTTTCCATGCAAGCTTGCCCAAATCTTTTGTAATGTCAGCAACTCCTTCATGTCCACAACCGGGTATAATTTTAGAACCGATTGTAGTGTCACCACATCTGTATTTTATCTTCTTCTCATCTTCTAGATATTCATATGCCACTGCTGTATACAACCGTCCACAGTTTGAACAAATTGGAAAATAAGGAAGGGATTCTTGGTATTTTTCTTGTCCAACAAGCTCTGCAATCTTTTCTCCAATTTTTTTACTGTTTATCAATATTGTATGGATCTGGTCTTTTAGAAGTCCGTTTTTGTAGGTGTCCACTCCTCTTTGAAATTTGTATTTTATCCCAAGATTGTCCAAACCATCAAGCAAGAGGCTGCTCATATGTGAACCGTATGAATCATGACAATCAAACGGATCGGGAATAAAAGATACCGGTTTGGCAACATAATCCTTTAACCATTCTGGGAATCCTTCTGGAATTTTTCTTAAACCATCAAGATCATCTGAATAGGCAATAAGCTCTGACTTGTATCCAAAATTTTCTAACGCAAGCTTTACACCATATGCTCGAACTGCATCGCCAAGACTTCCTATGTGTGGGATGCCTGACGCGCCAAGCCCGCTTTCAACATTTATCAAATCAGTACTACGTTCAAGCATTTTCTCTCTTTGTAGCAACTCATCTGCAAGTTTGTCTATCCAAGTTCCTTTACCAATAATTTTCTGTTCTTCCATTATGCCAATTCCTTTGACATGTATGACCCAAAATGAGAGTATCCTAATTTTCTATAATACTCTCTTGTGCCTACTGCGCTAATCACAAGTAATCTTTTTGCATCAAACTCTTCTTTTGAAATCTTTTCAGCCTCTGCCATGAGGTTTTTGCCTAGTCCCAAATGTTGAACACTGTCTTTGTTTCTTTCACCAAGCTTTAATGACTTACCATAAACGTGAAGCTCTCTTACAATGCATGTGTCTTGTGATACTTCTTGTCGGTGTGCTTTACTACTTGGTTTTCTGAGTCTTAAGAATCCAAAAATTCTATCCTTAGAATCATCAAAAGATATGAACACTTCATTGCCTCCTGATGACTCGTATTCTTCTCTGCTTAGTTTCACATCATTAAGATCTATGGAATTTTCTGAAAGGCCAGCTTCCCTGCATCTTATGCACTTGCAGGATATGTTTTGTTGTTTGAGATTTTGTTGTAAAATCTGACGTAGGTTACCTAGTTTTGGTCCTGCAATAATCTGATCTGAGGATATTTCTCTTTGCACCCTCATTATTCTAACCCATCGTGGTATCATCTTTTTAATTTCTGTGAGTACATTTAACATGTCTTTATCTGAATATGGAACATACTTGCCTTCCTTGTAAGAATTGTAAAGAGGCGTGTTTTCTAAAACGAGTGTTGGGTATATTTTTAACATATCTGGCCTGAAGACAGGATCGGCAAAGAGTTTCTTAAAATCATCAATGTCTTCTTGTGGGGTCATAGTTGGCAGGCCTGGCATCATGTGGGATACTATTTTGTATCCAGCATCTTTTGCAATTTGAAATGATTCTATTACATCGTTTAGGTCATGACCCCTGTTTACAATTTTATAAACATTTTCATGCAGGCTTTGCATTCCAATTTCCACTCTCGTGATTCCATAATCAAGCATCCAATCAACATGTTCTTTTTTACAATAGTCTGGCTTGGTCTCGATGGTAAAACCAACATTTCTTATCTTTGCTAACTCGTTGTTTTTCTTTGCTGATTCTAAATCAAGTGAATCAAATCCATTTAATGCGTCAAAACATGATTTGATGAAGTTTATCTGATAGTCTCTTGGCATAAACAGAAATGTTCCGCCCACTATGACAAGCTCAAGCTTTGAGCTGTCATGTCCATAAGTTAACAAATGATCAAGCTTATCGATTATCTGTTTTTTTGGATCATAATTATTTGCTATTGCATTTTGTGTTGAAGGTTCCATGCCAGTGTAACTATTTGGCGTATTGAATTCTACTCCACCAGGACAGTAAGTGCATCTTCCATGTGGACAGGCAAATGGTTTTGGCATAAGGGCAATTACTGCAACTCCCGAAGCCGTCTTTACTGGTTTTCGTATCAATGCCTTTTGTAATTTGATAAAGTCAAGCCCTTTGACCTCAGCAAGTATCTCATAGTTTCTTGGAATTCTTTCTAAAGAATATTTGATGCATATTTTTTTAATCTCTCTTTTTACATCATGAGTCATTGGATGAGAAATTGCAAGAAGATTTTTTGAGACTTCTAAGCAGGCTGTCTTAAAAATCGTTTCTGTCTTTTGCACCATTTTTTAGAACAAAATTGACTATTAAATCCTAATTATTTCTTCAAGCAATTCTAAGTGAATCTACAAAAACTCCTTTTTTTTCTACTATGTTACCAATCTGTCTGCTTTTCAGACCATGTTTTTTGAAGATATCCTCAATCAGTTCTCCATCTTCCTCTGGCGCTATGAGGCAAAACCCAATTCCCATATTAAATGTCTTGTACATCTCTTCTTTCTCTACATCTTGGTCCTCAATTAACTGAAAAATCTCTGGAGGCTCTGGCATGTTGTCTATCATGTATCCTGTTTTTTTCAATCTCAATAGTTTTGTAAAAGAGCCTCCTGTTATGTGTGCTAGTCCATGTATGTCACAGTCTTCAAGAGCTTCAAGGACTGGTTTGACATAGATCTCAGTTGGCTCTAAAAGAATATCCCCCAATGTTTTTGATCCTTTTATCTTATCTTTGAGAGAATATTTTGAAAGCAGTACTTTTCTTGCAAGCGAATAACCATTAGAATGCAATCCACTGCTTTTGACTCCAATAATTATATCACTAGGTGTTATCATGTCTCCTAAAATCATGTCTTGTTTGTCTAATATGCCTACAACCATGCCTGCAAG
>JBGPWD010000078.1:0-4288 GCA_041492015.1 Nitrosopumilaceae archaeon | reverse complement strand
TTGGACACACAACAAAAGGATATGCAGATAGTGCAAGCAGGGTTCTTGACAAGATTGATGATGCAAAGCATAGGTTTTCTGATATTTTAGATCCAGATTGCGGAGATCCTGTTGATTTGATTAAAGAAGGTAGAGTTAACGTACTAAGTGTTGCTGAGCTAAGTGAAAGGCAAGCAAATGCAGGTTTAGCATATTATTTGCAGGAATTATTAACAGATAGAAAAGATGCTTGTTGGGCAAAAAAAGGAAGAGAGTCTTCAAGAAAGAACAATAAATTTTCTGCTCCAATTTTTGTAATAATTGAAGAAGCTCATGTTTTCATTCCAAAAGGGGAACATACAGATACAAAATATTGGGCATCCAAAGTGGCAAGAGAAGGACGAAAATTTGGAATTGGGCTTGGTATTGTATCTCAAAGACCTCGAAACATTGATCCAAATGTGTTAAGTCAGATGGGTTCACTTGCAATAATGAAAATCGTCCAAGATGATGACCAACAACAAATTGCCTCAGCTGCAGAATCACTTAGCAAAGATCTTCTTTCTCAATTACCTTCCTTGAATATAGGAGACGCGGTTCTCATAGGCCAGTGGGTCAATTTACCAGCAATAGTACATGTTGACGAAGTAAAAGGAAAGACCGCAGGCTCTGATCTTAATGCAGTAGTAGAGTGGTCAGAATCTATAAAGTTCAAAGACATTGGAGTTGAATCTACACAAGGACTAATCCAAAAAGATCTATTGATGGACTAATGATTTTTTCTCATATCTCTGACACACATTTAGGATTTGTACAATATCATTCAGAGGAAAGAGAGGAGGACGTTTATTTGGCCTTTAACCAAGCAATAGACACTTCAATAAGTGATCATGTAGATTTTGTAATTTTTGCAGGCGACATATTTCATGTCCCAAACCCAAGTGGAAAGGCAATCTTGGTTTTGGCAAATGCTCTAAAGCGCTTGAAACAAAACAACATAGATTCGTTTTTCATTCTTGGCGAACATGACATTAGCAGAATACGTGCAACACCAGTTCCATTTGTTTACCACAATTTGGAATTTTCCAAATATATTGGAAATGGAAAACCACTTCAATTCAAGGATGTCCTTATTGTAGGATATGATAAACGAAGAAAAAATGAAATCCATACATTTGAACATGATTTTGAAAAGGCAGATTCTGAAGCTAAAAACCACAATGGTCACAAAATTCTAGTTTTACACCAAGGAATTGGTGAAATTAACAAGTTTGCCGGAGAATTAAATTCCACAGACCTTCCTAAGAACTTTACATATTATGCGATGGGGCATCTTCATGAGAAAGAATTAAAAAGATACAACCATTTGGGCGGGCCTCTCGCATATCCAGGTTCTATAGAACTTACCTCAAGTGAAGGAATTAAGGAAACTCAGAAAGGATTTTACGAAGTTGATTTGTCGTCATCCGAAGCAAAACCAAATTGGATAAGACTTGATACTAGGCCGCAGTATTCAGTTAGAACTAATTTTGAAAATTTAGCAAAAGAAATAGATACGTTATCAGAAAAGTTCCAATCACTTACAAGGAAGCCAATAGTTGAGATAAAAATTCATGGCGACAACATAGAGACTGACCTTGTCCAATCCCAAATTGCAAAACTATTTCCACTTACACTACGATGTTTTTGGAAAGCAGTAATGTCAGAGAAAAATGAAGGTTCAACTTTTATTGATAAACCTGCAAAAATTGATGATGCAATGTTAAAACTTGCAAAAGAGATCCTAAAATCTGAAGATCTGGCAAATTTTGCAATTAATGATCTACTTCCACTTCTTTCAAAAAATCAGATTGAAGAGGCAAATCATTTGGTAATTGAAAACTTTAATCGATTCAAAAAGGAAATGAAAAAATGTTAAATGAAGTAGAGCTTGTTAATTTCCTATCCCATTCTAGTACAAAATTAGGATTTAACAAGGGCGTAACAGTCTTTGTAGGCCAGAACGGAGCAGGAAAATCAAGCATAATCGATGGAATAACATTTGCACTCTTTGGTCAACATACAAGAAATTCAAACAAGGGATTGGTAAGACGTGGTGCAAATCAAGCATATTCCAAAGTGAATTTCTCTATTTCAGATAGACAGTTTGAAGCCATACGTAAAATTGATTCAAAGGGAACCGTTTCTGCACAGTTTTTTGAGAAAAAAGACGGTACGCTTCTACCACTTGCAGCAGGTGAGAGAAAACAGTTTGGCGAATCCATGACAAAGACAATTGAATCATTGATCGGTATGGATTTTGATAAGCTCAAGGTAGCATCAATTGTTCAACAAGGCGAGCTTAATTCCATAATTAATGCAGACCCAAAAAAATTCAAGGAATTGGTAAATGCAATAATTGGAATTGACAAACTTGATACAGCGTTTGAAATAATGAAAACGATTGTAGAAAATTTTCGTTCTTCAATAAGAGAGAGATTAGAATACGATGACATGGACATTGAAAGTCTGAAAATTAAGATTGACGTGGCTATAAAAGTGATCAAACAGGTAGAACCACAAAAAGAAGAGATGCTTTCAAGAAAAAAAGTAGAAGAAAGTGAACTTGCACAATTACAAAAAAAAATTGATACAGAGTCTGTAAAAGAGTTAAAGATAAAAGAAGTAGAAACAAGAAAATCAGAACTTGTTCAATATTTGAAAACTGCCATTTCTGCTCTTAAAAAAGAAATGCAAGAAAAAGAAAAAAAATTCTCTGATTGTGATGGGTGTTTTATCTACATATCATCCAAAAAAGAAACTGAATCACAAATAACAAAAATAGAAAATGGATTGGAATCATCAAGAAACGAAATTCAAGAGTTTGTGGAAAAGCTAGGCAAACTTGGAGGCCAAGAGGAACTCGCAGGCAAGTTAAAACTACAAGATGGAAAATGCCCAGTATGCAATTCCAAGGTAGAAAGCCTCAATCCACTTTTTGAGGAAGAACATATTCACAATGAGATTGCAAAAATACGAAACAGGTTAGATTCACTAACAAAATTAGAAAAAGATAATCGTGAGAAAAAACTCAATCTTGAGCAAAAACTACAAAAAGCTCTCAATGCAGAACGAACCCTTTCTGTACATGGAATAAGACAACCACAGGAATTGGCGCAGTTAAAAGAAGAGATCTCTATGCTAAAAAATAACATTCAGGGGATTCCATCTGAACTAAATTCATCAGAAAATCTGATACATTTAGCTATAGATCCTCATTCCGAGTCATTATGCAAAACAATCCAGACAATTCAAGAAGAAACGATGGGGTTTGATTTGACAGACTTTCAAAACCTAAAAATTTCTTTTGATCAAAAACGCAAGTCTCTAAGTATGATAGAACAAGAAATCGGTGCAGTAACACAAAAAATACAAACTGCAAAAGAAGAGCAGGAAAAAATCTCTCAGATTTTAGAAGAGCTTGTCTTTGTGAAAAAATATGTTTCACAGTTAGAAGAAATACGAAGCCAGATTTTCAATAGAGATGGACCTGTTGCAACTAGCTTGCGGTCATGGGCATTGAACTTGATATCACAAAAGGCATCAGAATATTTGTCTACGTTCAACGTAAAGATTCAAAGAGTTTTGTTGCAAGAAAAAGCGCGAGATGTGGGTATTTCATGCTATTCTGGAAGTACGATTCTAGAACTTGATTCTCTTAGTGGTGGTGAAAAAGTCAGTATAGCATTAGCGCTACGACTTGGAATGGCACACATTCTAGGTTCTTCAAATCTTAACTTTATCATACTTGATGAACCAACTACACATTTGGATGAAGAACGCAGAAAATCACTCGTGGGAATTCTTTCTCATGCATTTGAAGCTAACTTGGGTGCGATATCTCAGTTTATCATAATTACGCATGATTCTGAAATATTTGAAAATTCAAATGTTGATACTATATACAATTTTGAGGCAACAGCTGAAGGAACAAAGGTAACACCATTCTAGCCTCCAGTTAGCTTGGCAAATCTCTCGTTTTTGCTCAATTTTTCCATAAATTGTAAGTTAGAAAGAGCGACAATTGCAGACTCTCTTACTGGCTCGCTTGAATCTTCAAGGGCTTTTTGTAGTGTTTCTTTTGCATCCTGAGAACCTATTACACCTAGTGCTATTGCAGCTTCATGTCTTACAAAGAAACTAGGATCATCTCTTACTGCATCTTCAAGTGGTTTTATTCCACTATGATAACACATCTGCCCAAGTGAAAAAGCCGCTTCGTGTCTTACAAGCTCGTCAGGATCATTTTTTAAAACCGCGGCAACATATG
>JBGPWD010000018.1:0-8491 GCA_041492015.1 Nitrosopumilaceae archaeon | reverse complement strand
TCTATCGTCATCCCTTTCGGTCAGTTCGCCCATCGAAAATGCCGCGTACCAGGTTTGAAATTGAGTAAAGAAAAATTATAATCCTTTCTAATTCTCTAGCATTTCAGAAATTATTTTTGCAGTATTTTGTGCACCATTTCTATCAAAATTTTTAGCAAATTCGGTAACATGTTCTAAGTATACCTCATAATTTTTTTGTACTTTATGAATGCCATTTATTACTTGTTTTTTGTTCGTTGCAAGAACCCCTAGGTGTCTTTCTTCTGCCCATTTTATCTGATTTGTATGTTCATCATAAATTGGGATGCCTATGATTGGCTTTGCCTTTACTCCTAGGATCTCACACATTGAGGTATGGGAACCATTTATCACAGCATACCTACACAAATCCAAGACTGTGTTCTTTTCTTGCTCTGATAAAAATCCAATATCAATTTGAATCCAATTTATCTTTTTATCAAAAGCTTCAGAAAAAGAATATGTCTTACCGTCTTTACCAGTTACTTTATCTATAGTTGGATCATTTTTGGCATGAGAGATTATTCTCTTTTCATTACGCATCTCATTAGCTCGAAAAACTTGTTTGTATTTTTTACCTGTTGCCTCATTGGTAGCTTTGTTGCCAGTTTGCATCCAATACCCAAAATTCTCATTCTCAATTAGTTTTTCTAAATCTGACTTTGGTTTTGGACTTGTTACTACTCCACTTGAAAAATGACCTGCATATACCACTTTTTCCATTAATTCCTCTGTGAAATTTAGATTGTACTCACAAATTGTATTTGGAGGAGCAGAATCAGCTACTACTATCTTTGTAGCTTTTGCTATTTGTTTTGATATGTAAACTACAGAGGGATAAAAATAAGAATGCGATTTCCAAAGTCTTGGTTTGAATTGGTTTGTTACAAAAACACATTTAATTCCTCTTTTTTCAGCTAATACGTTGGATCCAACATCACCATCATTTATTACTAGATCAAATTTTTGTGCGTTATATATTTTCGATTCTTCTTTTAGATAGCTTGAAATTTGTTTAACCAGTGGAGGATTCCCTGAAACTGGAAGTAAAAAATTCCACAGCGAACGTGTTACACTTGGACCTTTCTTTCCATCAATTGGTGTTGGCATAAGAATTTCATGGATCTGTTGTTTTTTTGTAGGAAATTTTTTGAGTAGTTTTTGATATATTTCGCCCTTGCTTGAATAATGGACTTCAAACTTTGATTTGATATATTTTGGTAAGAATCCATCTAATGCCATCATTCTCGTGTAATGACCATTTCCCCACGCATAGATGAATTCACCTATCTTTAGCATGGGATAAAATCAATTCATCCGGTTTAAATTCTCAATGATTAGATTTTAACGAATCAATAATATCATGTACGTTATTTGTACCTATTTTTACTATGATTGTCTTTCTTGTTTTCATTGCTGTCTGCGAAATCTTATGAATTTTGTCTTTTTGGATATTATCATCTCGGAATTTTAATTTGCATAAATTTTGAATTCTGGACATGTACTTTTCTAATCCAAATTCATGTGCATTTTCAAAAATGCTATTATCTACTCCTAAAAGAGGAAACCACGGTACCAATTTTTTTTTTAATACAACTTTGGCATTATACTCAATAAACCAAGCAGGAAAAATCATTGATGAAATTGCAACTGAGATCCTTTCTATTTTTGTTCTGGTTGCAATAACTGTAAGTATTTCTGTAATGGCTGCAATCTTAAGCAAAAAACTTGAACTCCCAGATGATTTTAGAGAAAGTTTGCAAAACTGGAGTTCAACCTTATCTTGTATTATATGTGACAATATTTGATTTATCATCTTTACTATGTTTAGAAGGTCCGGCTCGCTTCTATAACATACTAGAATTTTAGGTTCAAAACCCATCTTAATAATCTGAAGACATGAAATTGCCGAAAATTCATCATGTACACAACAAAGAATTTTTTCATTATGAGAATTGTAGGGAATTCCACCATTACCTTTATCGATAAAAATACAGATGTAGGCATGTGATTTTGTAAGATATGTGTAAAGAATTTTGTCATAACTTGTTTCTGAACCAGGTTTTGTTTGTAGATGTGAAGTTTTTTCTATAAGTGAAGACGTTGCAGCCAACTCCAAGTCTTTTGGTAAGTATTTGATTGCTTGTCCTTCTACTCTTACTAGGAATTTTTCTCCCCTAAGAAGAAGATTCTGACCAATTTTAGCAATGTTAGAAAGAACAATATCAAAATCATTCTCTACCTCTGTTGCAATTACTATCTTTTCAATTCCATAAAGTGTACCTATTGTGGAAGATGCAAAGACGGGATCCTTCGTGTCTATTATTATGACTGATTCATTTTGTTGTATTCTATCATAACTTTGGTTTTTCATTTTAAGAATTTTAGATATGTTTGAAATCAAGTAATCAATTTTGTTTAAAGAAAACATGGTTGGAAAAACAACAATTACAGTTTTTTCACTCATTTACTTTCTTTGTTTCAAGTTCTTTATAACTCTAGAATGATTTTCTTTTTAGTTAAATCTAGTAATAATTATATGACCAGAAGGAAAGCAATTCCTTATGAGCAAGTTTACTGCTGAACAAATTAATAAGTTAAACAACGATCTAAAAACTCCACAGGAAGTTCTCAAATGGGCAATTGATAATCTTCACCCCAAGATTGCAATGGCCTCAAGTTTTGGTGCAGAAGACGTAGCAGTCATTGATATGATGATGAAGATAAATCCAAAGGCTAGAATCTTTACCCTTGATACGGGACGGCTTAATCAAGAAACATATGATGTAATGGACGAAATCCGAAACAAATACAACATAAACATAGAGGTTATGTTTCCAGACCAAAACGAAGTAGAACAAATGGTTAGAGTAAATGGAATGAACCTGTTTTATCAAAGTATTGGGAACAGAAAACTTTGTTGTGGAATAAGAAAGGTTCATCCTTTGAATAAAATGCTTGTAACACTAGATGGTTGGATAACAGGATTAAGAAATGATCAAACTCAAAATCGTGTGGGTGCTAAAAAAATTGAGATAGACGACCAGCACAACAGTATAATCAAAATAAATCCAATAATAGACTGGAGTTGGGAACAAACGTTGGACTATATCAAAACAAACAATATTCCATATAACAAATTACACGATAAAGGTTATCCTAGCATTGGATGTGAACCTTGTACACGTGCAATAAAGCCGGGTGAACCACTAAGAGCAGGACGTTGGTGGTGGGAAACTGATCCGGAAAAAGAATGCGGTTTACACGCAGATCACGGTACCAAGTGAGATCTTTTGGAACAAGGTAAGGGAATTAGTAGACCACACGGTGGCAAGTTAGTAAACAGAACAACAACTAGAAATTTTTCTGAGCTGTATTCGATATCAGTTAATGCTGATCTTGCTAATGACATTGAAAACATAGCTGATGGGATTTTTAGTCCTATTGAAGGATTTTTACTACAACAAGACTTTGAATCAGTAGTAAGCAAAGGAAGATTATCAAACGGAATTCCTTGGACAATTCCAATTGTATTGGACGCTGACAAACAAACTGCTACTAAAATGAAAGACGCACACGATGTTAATCTAAAAAATCCTGAAGGCGATGATTTTGCAATTTTGCACATTGAAGAAGTGTATAACTTTGATAAAAATGCGACAGCAAAGGGAATCTATGGCACCACTGATCCAAAACATCCAGGTGTAGCAAAAACTTTGGCAATGCAAGACTTTCTTGTTGGTGGTAAAATAGATTATGTCAGAAGACCATCTGAAATACCTATAAGAAAATATAGAAAAACACCAATAGAAACCAGAGCAAACTTTGAAAAGTCAGGATGGAAAACCGTTGTAGCTTTTCAAACAAGAAACGTACCACATGTAGCTCATGAAATGCTTCAAAAGGCATCTCTTAACACACATGATGGTCTTTTTGTAAACCCATTGATAGGCAAGAAAAAATCAGGTGATTTTACAGACGAAGTCATAGTGGGTGCCTATGAAACATTAATCCAACATTATTATCCACAAAATAGATGTCTGCTAGCAACACTTCATACAGAAATGAGGTATGCAGGTCCAAAAGAAGCAATTCATCACGCTATAATGAGGAAAAACTTTGGGTGCACCCATATTATAATAGGTCGTGACCACGCAGGTGTTGGGACTTTTTATGATCCATTTGCATCTCAGAAGATATTTGATGAATATCCTGATCTTGAAATAGAACCTGTCTTTTATCCTGCATTTTTCTATTGCAAAAAATGTCTTTCATTTGCAAGTGAGAGAAATTGTCCACACGGGCCAGAATATCAAGAACAACTAAGCGGTACTAAACTAAGAACAATGATTCTTGATAAACAAACTCCTTCAGAATATATGATTCGACCTGAAGTCTCCAAAATAATAATGAGCTGGAATAAACCATTTGTTGAATAAAATTTTATTAAAAATTATTTTATATAGATTTCCTATCCGTTTTGGAATTTTTATCCTTTTAATAACAATGCCTCTTTTCCCAGCATTTGCCCAATCTCCAATGAATAAATCAGAACATCTAGATACTGTCGAAGTCCCATCTAATGCATTCAATGTAATTAGTCATAACGCAACTGTTTTCTATCTTGAACATGAGCATGCAACAAACTGGCAAATTGAAATTCAAAATAAACTTTTTTATGCAAACCCCAATGGCAATGCTGTAATACGACTTTACGATAACTTGAACACGGAAAAATATGTTGAGGTTGGTATGGGTAGTCAACCTGACTACAAATTTTGGGTCGCCGTAAATACTCCTACTGATGGATATTTTGTAATTCATGAAGAAAGAAATAATGGTTGGTCTCCAGACAAGATAATAACAGTTCAACATTCAAGTAACAGCGGTCTTTCCATAACAGTTGGACAGAAAACAGTTGTAGATCAATTGGATGTGGCAGGTTTTACAATAAAGAATTTTGCTGTTTATGGAATGGGCTCTTCTACTGAACCACCTGCAATAAACTCTGGAAGTATGATTCTTAGTTTTCTATCTGGAGACCCTATTCAGAATCCAATTTTTTATATGCCAATGATTGTCCTTGCAGGAACGGCAGCTTTGATAATAGTACTAATAAAAACTAAAAAGCGAACCTAATCTTGTAAAAATTACATTCCTTTTTTATCTGACAAACATCACACATAGGAGATATTGGTTTACAGATGTTTTGACCATACATCACAAATGTGTCATTTATTTTTAGCCAGTACTTTTTTGGGATCTTTTTCATTAATTCAATTTCTGTTTCTTCAGGAGTTTTTGTTTGAACGAGACCAAGTCTATTTGAAATCCTATGAACATGAGTATCTACTGGTATTGCAGGCTTGTCAAATGCGTAGACGAGAACACAATTTGCAGTTTTTCTTCCAACACCTGGAAGCTTGAGTAATTCATCCAACGAGTCTGGAACCTTACCAGAATATTTTGAATCAATAAGTGAGGCAACTTCAATAATTCTTTTTGCCTTTACATGATAAAACCCAGTTGACTTGATTATTTTTTCAACATCTGATAATTTGGCTTGTGCAAGTGAGCTAGCAGATTTGTATTTTGTAAATAATTTTTTTACAACAACTGATGTGTTCTCATCCCTTGTCCTCGCAGAAAGAATAGTTCCAATAAGAATACTAAGAGGACCACCAGTCTCAGCCTCATGTAATTCTCTTAACGCAGTCATTCTGGGAGGTTTAACAGAATTCATTGTTCTTATCATCCCTTGCAGAATTTTTTTCATTTGTTCCAATTGACTTGTTATATTTTAGACCATACAAGTATTATATCTGTTAGACTAAGGACGCATATTGGATTTAGCAAAAGATGAAGAAGCGGCATTGAAGGGTGAACAAGGAGAGAGCCTTGCCCTTGCATATAGGGTGCTTGTAGCTATAGGTGAAGCAACTGATGCTGATCGCTTGCTACCTGTAGAATGGGCTCATCTTTCTGGAATAAACTACAATACAATAGGAGATGCAGGGGAGGAATTTCTTTCAAGATTAAGTAAAGATGTCAAGTTTAAAATCAAGACCACACTAAATCCAATGGGCTTTGATTTTGATACTGTCTCAAAATATAATCTGGATGATGAATTTATCAAAAAACAAAGTAGCATAAAAAATTCCTATGAGAAAATGGGTGCAATCCCTTCTTTTTCTTGCATTCCCTATGAGATTTTTGATTTACCAAAAAATGGTACTAATGTCTCTTTTGCTGAAAGCAATGCTGCAATTTATGTAAATTCTATCTCAAAACTTAAAACAAACAAGGAGGGTGCTTTTAGCGCACTTGCGAGTGCATTAACAGGTAAAAGCCCATTTTCTGATTTGCGAAAAGACGAAACACGAGACCCTAATCTTACAATCCGCATGAAAGTAGATAAAAAAGATGAACTCGCATTTGGATTACTAGGATATTATGCAGGAAAAGTAGCCGGAAGCTCAGTTTCCATTTCTGGGGTAAAGGATCTTGATAAACGAAGCTGCAAATCACTCTGTGCTGGTATGGGGACATCAGGTACGTGTGGAATGTTTACTTTTGGAGATGCTAAAGGAGAAACGGTTGATTTTGACAAAAAAGAAATGCAGACAATTCATGATGAGCTAAATACCGCAGACTCTGGTGACATTATAACTCTTGGTAGCCCGCAACTAGGTCTTGACGAAATATCAGATCTTGCTGGTATGTTTAAGGGTAGAACATTCAAGAAACGCTGTATGGTGTTTTGCCCAAGAGCAATTCAGGAACAAGCAAGAAAGTTTGGTTATGCAAAAGAAATTGAACGTGCTGGTGGTGAACTTCTATACGATTGTTGTATCTGTCTTACCCCTTTAATTGATAAGAAAGATGTTGATGGTGTAATTACTAATAGTGTAAAGGGAGCATATTATTTACGTACTTCAAATGGAGTAGATGTTAACCTAAAGAACCTTAATCAAATTGTAGAGGAAGAAACAAAATGACACTCAAAATAATTGTAAAAGGCAAAGCTCAGGGAATTGCACTTGTTGCAAAAAACCCAATGAATTTTCTTGGTGCTGTTGACAAAAAAACAGGAAAAGTTAGAGATGAAAAGCATGATCTCTTTGGTAAATCCTTAGCAGAAAAAATTCTCGTTTTTCCTTTCGGAGTTGGAAGTAGCGTGGGCGCATATACAATATATTCTTTAAAATTCAATAAATGTGCCCCACAAGCAATGATTTGCTTAAAAGCTGATCTTACCACAGCTTCTGGTTGTGCTCTTGCAAATATACCTCTAGTTGTAGCATCAAAAGAAGAGTATAATTCCATCAAAGATGGAACAAAAATTCTACTAGATGCTGAAAACGGAAAAATTCTATAGAGAAACTCTTATGACATTTCCATTGGGTTTTGCCTCTTTGAAAACAATTCCCTCAAATCGTAGTATCATTGTACTTTTTCTCCTCCAACAATCTGGTGGAGCACCTGCCTTCTCACATGCATGATTAAGAAATTCCTCTTCATTCCAACCATATTCAATAGGTACTTGAGGTAAAAGAAGTCCAGAACCAAATTCCCATTTTACAATAAGACCATCTCTGCCTACCTTAATCTTGCTAAGATACTCTAGAGGATCTGTCACTTTTACTTCTTCTGGCTGGGTCAAGATGGTAACCTCAAAGGAAATTTCATTTAGTTCTTCATACTGAACTGGCGGAAATCGCGGATCTTCAGTTGCAGAAGCAATTGCAGCCTCTACAAGAGATTGATAGAGTTTTTTTACTGGTGTTGGAAATCCGATACATCCTCTAAGATTTTCTTCCTTGTTTAAAGTTACAAAGACTCCTGAATTATACGAAAATTTTGACGTGAAATCTTCTTGTAAAATAGTTTTTTTTCTTGTTTTAAGATATTCAGTTACTACTGTCCTGGCTGTCCTTACTAATATTTCGCCATCACAATTTGATAGACTCATTGAAATCTATTGTTTAATTTGTTAACAAATTCTTGAAGCTTTTCAAAATGTGTACCTTCCCAATAGATCTTTTTGCATGAATCACAGATCCAAAACTTTTCTTCCCTTTCTAATACTCCTTCAGGGATTTTTCCTATAATTCTATATTTTTCTACTGACTGCAGATTTCCATTGCAGGCAATACAACGAGAATTGTTTGTATTCATTACAAATCTATCAAGTTTTATCTTTGCATTTATCTGTGCAATTTGTTCAAACTCATCATTTCCTCTAATAAGAATAGCATCGACATTTTGCTTTTCAGCAATTTTGGTAAGCAGCGCATATTTTGTTAATATTGTTCGTTTCTCATTTTTTGCTATTGTTATGAGTTTATCATCCTCAATTGATGAAAAATATTTTGAATCATATCCGAGGATTCGTAATTTTTTTGCTAGATTTCCAAGCATTGCATCTACTATGAAATTAGGTTTTTTTTCACTCAATTAGATTTCATTCCTA
>JBGPWD010000106.1:0-3324 GCA_041492015.1 Nitrosopumilaceae archaeon | reverse complement strand
TGGTTCGTGATGTTTCCAAAATCCTTGGCGGTTCTGGAGGAGGAAATGAGAGTTTTGGTCAAGGCGGAGGAAAAGATGTGACAAAACTAAAAGATGCTTTACTTGCTGCAGAACAATCAATTTTGGAAAAGTGATTTTGTGATAGATTGGTCATCTATAGAATCTAAATGGAGAAAAATATGGCATGATGAAAAATATTTTGAGGCAGATCCAAGTTCACAAAAAAAATTCTTTGTTACAGTAGCATATCCATATCCAAATTCACCACAGCACATAGGTCATGGAAGAACCTACACTTTGGCCGATGTTCATGCAAGATTTATGCGTATGCGTGGTTACAATGTACTTTTTCCAATGGGCTTTCACTATACAGGAACCCCAATTCTTGGCATGGCAAGACGTGTTCAAGAAAATGACAAGGAACTAATCGAAGCCTTTAGAACATTATACAAAGTTCCAGAAAAAAACATTAAGGAATTTTCTGAGCCAGTAAAGATCGCAGATTATTTCCATCAAGAAATAAAATCAGGAATGATAGAGATGGGTTTTTCGATAGACTGGAGAAGAGAATTTACTACAATAGATCCTGTCTATAACAAATTCATTGAGTGGCAGTTTAGAAAACTGAAAAGTAAGAATTTAGTCATCCAAGGATCACATCCTGTTGGTTGGTGTCCAAAAGATCAAAATCCAGTATCACAACATGATACATTAGGAGATGTAGAACCAAGTTTTACAGAATATATTCTCATCAAATTCAGATATGAAAAATACATCGTACCTACTGCCACACTTAGACCTGAGACAATATTTGGTGTGACAAATCTGTGGATAAACCCACAAGTCACTTACAAGATTGCTAATGTAGATAATGAGACATGGATTGTCAGTGCAGAATGCGCAAGAAAACTAGAATTTCTTGATAAGAAAGTCAAAGTAACAGGTGAGATAAAGGGCTCTGAACTTGTAAGCAAAAAAGTCAAAATTCCAGATAGAAATGAAGAGATTGTAATATTTCCTGCAAGCTTTGTCAAAAGTGAAAACGGTACAGGAATTGTAATGTCAGTGCCAGCACATGCGCCATTTGACTATCAAGCTTTGGAAGATATCAAAAAATCAAGTAATGATCAAAATCTTGTATCCATTGCAAGATCAATTTCACCAATTTCTATCATACAAACTGATGGGTATGGAGAAATTCCTGCAAAGGAAGTTACTGAGAGATTTCAAATAGAAAACCAAAACAATCCCAAGCTTGAAGAGGCGACAAAAGAGCTTTATGCCAAAGAATTCTACGGAGGAAAATTAAAACAAAACACTGGAAGATTTGCGCAAAAAACTGTTGCAGAGGCAAAAGAAGAAGTCAAAAAATGGATTCTACAAAGTAATAATGCAGATATTTTGTTTGAACTAAATGATGGGCCAATACACTGCAGATGTGGATCCGAATGCGTAGTAAAATTACTCAACAATCAGTGGTTCCTGGATTATTCTAACAAAAAATGGAAAGATGATACACATTATTGGATAAATGAAATGAAGATACTTCCCGAAGAGATACGAGGAGAATTCAATTATGTTGTAGATTGGCTTCGAGAAAGAGCATGTGCAAGACAACATGGCCTTGGCACAAAGTTACCTTGGGACAAGGATTGGATAGTCGAGAGTTTGTCAGATTCGGTAATTTACATGGCATACTATATTCTAGCAAAGTATGTAAATGAAAAACAATTGGTAGCAGAAAACCTCGGCGATGAATTTTTTGATTATGTGTTTTTGGGTGAAGGAGATTCAAAGAAAATCGCCTCATCTTCTAAAATATCACGTGACATTTTGGAAAATATTAAAAACGAATTTCAGTATTTTTATCCTGTTAATGCAAGACATTCGGGACGTGATCTTGTTCCAAATCATTTGACTTTCTTTGTTTTCAACCATATTGCAATCTTTCCAAAAAAATATTGGCCTGAAGAAATTGTGGTAAATGGATCTGTCTTAATGGAAGGAAAAAAGATGTCAAAATCTATGGGAAACATAATTCCACTGCGAGATGCGATTAGAACTCATGGGGCTGACCCAATAAGATTAGCTATTTTAATTTCTGCAGAGCTACTACAGGATGCAGATTTTAATTTAGAATCAGTAAGAGGAATTAAAAACAAGCTTGAAAATATGTTAGACGAATGTTCCAAATACAAACCAGCCCAATCCGACAATCAAGAGCCAGAAGACAGATGGTTACAAAGCAGACTACAACAACTTGTACTTGAGATTACATCAGCGATGGAAAAGATGAGATTGCGTGAAGCCTTGCACTATGTTCTGTATGAATTTGATTCAGACATACAATGGTATCTAAAGAGAGCCGAGGCAAAGAATAGAAAAAACACATCTTGCATCTTACATGAAATTTTTTCTGCAAGAGTATCTATGCTTTCTCCTTTTGCACCACATATTGCAGAAGAGATGTGGAATAAATTAGGAAATTCTGGAATTGTTTCAAAGTCTTTGTGGCCATCCGTTCTTGAAAATAAGATTGATGCTGCAGCATTACAGTCAGAAAACCTTCTCAAATCAACACTAGAAGATATCAAAAACATTCTCAAAGTAACTAAAATTTTACCAAAGCGAATCATCATCTACACTTCTGACTCGTGGAAGACAAAGGCATACCAAAAGATTCTTTCAAGTGTTATCAAAGGTGAGATGAATATCGGGGCCCTGATAAAATCTCTAATTGCAGACAAGGATACAGAAAATGTAAAAAAGGATCCCGATTTTGTCAAAAAGACTATCAACGATATTTTATCAGAACCTATAGAATCAAGAGTATCCAAGGCAAAATCAGGCCTTGTGGAGGAGAAAAAAATTCTTTTAGAAATTAATTCTCTTGTGCAAAAAGAATTTGGTGTAGAAGTACAAGTATTTGGAGAATCTGATGCCCAAAAATATGATCCCAAAAACAAGGCGCGCACTGCAAGGCCATTCAAGCCTGCAATATTGATAGAATAGAATTTGTAATCAGAAAAAAACTGCACATCTTTTTATTAGGTATTTTAGAATAAGTTGCAATTGAAAATAGCAGTTGTCGGCATTGGAGTTGCAGGTGGATATCTTCTTGGCAGATTGAAAAATGAACATGAAGTAGTGGGTTTTGAAAGATCAACACAAGAAAATCATGATTCCATATGTGCTTGGGGTACTACTCGCGGACCAATGCAAGAGTTTGCTAAAAAATGCAATCTTGATTTTAATGATTATGTAATTCACGATGGGAAAAACATGTACATTGACATGAATTCAGATAGATTCAACATCAAATTG
>JBGPWD010000075.1:0-4468 GCA_041492015.1 Nitrosopumilaceae archaeon | reverse complement strand
GAATTTGCCAAACTTTATCATCCAAATGAAATCGATTTAATTGCAGGGATTGAGTCAAGAGGGTTTCCTCTAGCTTGCGCCATTGCGTTAAGATTCAACAAAGGAATGATAATGATTAGAAAACAAGGAAAATTACCAGGAGCAACTAAAAAAATTTCATATGATATAGAATATGGAAGTGCGACAATGGAAATTCAAAATGACGCTATAAAAAAAGGACAACAAGTTCTCATTTGTGATGATCTACTAGCCACTGGCGGAACAGCAAAAGCTGCAGCAAAATTAGTTGAGAAAATAGGAGGCAAAGTTACAGGATTTGCATTTATAATAGAATTAACAGATCTAAAAGGTTCAAAGGAAATTAAAAACTACAGGCATGAATCGCTGGTGAAGTACTAATGGAACAAGCAGAAATAGGCATATTTGGTGGAACTGGAATTTATGATTCTGGTCTCCTAACTGAAAGCAAAGAGATTACTGTTGATACTCCATTTGGAAAGACGTCAGATTCTATAACAGTAGGAATTTTCAAAGGTAAGAAAGTTGCATTTATGCCCCGACATGGAAAAAAACATAGTATTCCTCCGCATTTAATCAATTTTAGAGCTAACATTTGGGCTTTCAAAGAAATGGGCATAACAAGAATAATTGCTCCTTCTGCAGTAGGAAGTTTAAAAAAAGATCTAAAGCCAGGAGACTTTGTTCTACCATCACAATTTATTGATTTTACAAAATCAAGAAAATATTCTTTTTTTGAAGGAGAGAAGGTAGTCCACATATCTGTTGCAGATCCATTTTGTCCTGAACTACAAAACGCAGTAAGCAAAGTCTCGGACAAAATAAATCTAAAGATTCATAAAAATTGTACCTATGTTTGTATTGAGGGACCAAGGTTTTCAACCCGGGCTGAATCAAAATTCTATAAAGAAGTAATAGGAGCAGACATTATAGGGATGACTTTGGTACCAGAATGTCAACTTGCCAGAGAAGCTCAAATGTGCTATGTTTCAATTTCAACTGTTACCGATTATGATGTATGGGCAGATAAGCCAGTAACAGCAAAAGAAGTTTTGGAGACATTATCAAAAAATGTTGAAACTACTAGAAAAATTCTTTCACACCTTCCTGATTTAATTCCACAACAAAGGAATTGTTCCTGTGAAAAAGCGTTATCAGAAGCCCAGTTTTAATTGTCAGCAAATGTTTCTTTTTTAATTCCCTCAGGAAGAGTAATATCACCATGAACTAATTTGTGCTGAAGTTCGTTTATCACTTCATCTACATTGTATCCTAGTTTTTCAAGTGCCTTTTGTGTGGTTTTAGGAATTTTTGCGCCAATATTATGACCCCCGATTCTCCCAAATGCTATAGCATTAAACCTAAAAGAATAGTGTTCATCTATGGTAAAAACACCAGTAATTTTTGCAGCTATTTGACTTCCACGAACATTGTTGATATTGACCCTAAGATTCATGAATAAACCCTATATCTCAACTGCTTTGTTAACAGAGTTTTCTATAAGAAAGTTCCAATGTTTTTCGTCCTGAATCTTAAAGTCATTTACTTTAAGTTTGATAACTTTTTCACCCAAACACTCATGTTGAATCTCATCATCCTTTCTAATCTTGACAAGCTTCCATTTTTCTTTATGTTTTTTTAAATTACATAAAAGAACTGCCCATTTTTGATCTTTATCTATTTTGGGCATTCCAACATAATCTACTATACTTTCAATTCCTAGTTGTTTTTCTTCACAGAATATTTTTTTACATTTAACACAACGCCAAATATCAACTGAACCAATTGTCTTTTTTTCATAGTTTATGTTGGTAACACCAAAGTAGACTGTTTCATGCTTACATGTTTCTTGATCTACTGACATTATTCCTTCTCCAGACTCGTTCTATTTAGTTCTTGCATCATCATATGGTTTTTCTAAAATAATTGAGATGTTATCTACAAGGAGATTTTTTTTAAATTGAATATTTTCTCTTTGACACATTCGTCTGTACATATTTACAACAGCAAATCTTGGATGTGTGGATTCAAATTCTGTCTTTGTTATGTCAATAAAACCACCAAGATCTATTAGACTTTGTGCAGTGTCTAGTGCTACTGAATTGGATATTCCTAATTTTTTTGCCATATTTTCTGCCGACATCTTTCCATTTTTTACAACCAAGACAAACACTTTAGCTTGAATTGGCGAAAGCCTAAGTTCAGAAACAAGTTTTTCTTCAACAGTATCCAAATTCACACTCATAAAGTCTGAGAAAATCACTGTTGTAATTAAAGGTGGGCATGAGAACACATAGTTGGAATTAAATATCAAACTAGAACAGTTTGATTATGAGGTTAATCATAGGAATTACTGGTGCCTCTGGCATCCTTTATGGGATAAGGATGCTTGAGGTTCTCAAAAAATGTAATACTGAAATTCATCTAATCATGACAGAATGGGCAAAAAAATGTCTTGTTTTAGAGACAGATTATGATTTCAAATATGTAAGATCTCTTGCGGACCACTATTCTGATGATTCCAACATGGCTGCAAGTGTTTCAAGTGGAACTCATAAAACAGACGGAATGATTGTAATCCCATGCAGTATGAAAACACTTTCAAGTATTGCAAATGGTTATGAAGAAACCTTGGTTGCAAGGGCAGCTGGAGTAACAATGAAAGAGTCAAGAAAAGTAGTACTTGTTCCACGTGAAACACCAGTGACAAGTATTCATTTGGAAAATATGTTAAAGCTTGCGAGGGTAGGAGTTATCATTCTTCCTGCAATGCCAGGATTCTACAATAGACCAAAAACAATAGACGATATGCTAAACCACATTGTTGGAAAATGCCTAGATCAGTTTGGTATTGAGCATGATTTATTCAAACGATGGGAAACTACCTAAAGTTTTTCATACCAAAATTTTTCGTAATCCTGTCTTAAATTTAATTAAATAATTTACTTGTTGAAATTCAATAGATTACCAGAGACAAAAAATCAAAGATCCTTTATATTTGGTGGAATGGTTGGATATATAGAAAACCTTGGCAAGCTATAAAAATAGATATTCGAATGATAAATCACTTGATTTCATCATACCATTAATGGTTTTGTTATTTCTTGGAGTAGTTTACATTTTGTCTTTAAGAGCTTCGCAAGGATTTGTTAGCTTTATTTTGATAGGTATTACCGCTGCCGTCATGATTTACTGGGTAAGAGTTCTAAAAAAGATGACAAAGGATAACCAACCCCAATACACTACAAAAGAAAGTGACTCAAAGAATTGGGTATATGATTTGATAAAAGGAGATCAAGAACTAGTGTTTGTCGCAGAAGTGCCAGGCCCAGAAGATCAAGTATCGGTCAGATTGATTGATGGAATTTTATATATTAGAGGATCTGGCAGGTTCTCCAAAGAAGTTCCGGTAGAAGCTACCCCAGATATGGGAATTCATGATTTTAAGTATAGAAATGGTGTGCTTACATTAAGAATTAAAAAACTAGAGGCTCTTTGATAACTCTAATTTTTCTGGCAAGTATTTATCTGTAATATTAGTCAAGCCGTATTTTGAAAAGGCTTCAAGTTCTGCTTTTCGTTTTAGTTTCAAGAATACTTCTAGTTGTATTTTCCAGTTTCCTTCTTGGTAACGTGGATCCTTTTGTAAATCATATATTCTCTTAATGTCTGATTCTGTCATCGGTATTGTTGGAAGTTTGTATTTTTCAATATCTGTAGCCCATACACCAAGCCACTTTGCGTCTGGAACTGTTAATTCTCTTAAATGTGCAGCGTTTGCAGAACCTGATTTTATGACCATGGCTATGTGTTCACCATATACATCACCATCAGCCAAGATGACAACTGGCAATCCCAATTCTGAGTTAAGTCTCTTAAGAAGATTTCTAGTAGAACGTGGGGCCTGACCTGCAGTATCAACAATTATCGCCTTGAATTTTTTGTGAACTTTTTCCTCAACAAACCTTGTAAAAAGACCACCCTTTTCTATTGCAATCACAAGCTCAGCACTTGTGTCAACCAACTCTGCACTACTAAGACTTGGTCCTATTAGATATCCATCAGGATGATCGGAAAGGTTAACCCTTTTTCCTTCATATCCCGGTACAGTGTATTCTATTGTAAGATCTCCAAAAACGCTACTTCTTTCTTCTGGAAAGATATGAAAATCTTCTCTGGGAAATGATAGTAAGGCTTCAAGATCAACTATGATATTATCAGATTCTGGCTGATCTTCAAAATCAACGGCAAAAGCTTGTGATGAATAATAAATATCTCTTAAGGTAGAGGATTTTCCTTCTTTTACGAGTCTATTTACAAAAAATGCAAGCCATGCAAGTTGAGTATATGAACGAAGTTGTGACATGTTTCTTGCACTTCTAACTGCACTAGAATTACCCAGAATGTATTGCCTTAATTTCTTATCATATACTATGTTACTAACAGATCT
>JBGPWD010000173.1:0-2240 GCA_041492015.1 Nitrosopumilaceae archaeon | reverse complement strand
TTTGACAAATAGGCCCTAACTGCAGATTTTCCATTAAACGGTGTTGCATCTAATGCAATTTTATTGATTTGAACAAGGTATCGGTTCAATGCAACTTCTAAAATTTCTGAAGGTTGGTAAATAGATGCGGCTTTTTCAATCTCTGGTCCATACCATGTTGATTCTAGGATTTTTGCCATCTCAACGTCATCTTTTGCTTTTAGGAGATTTTGCATCATATCTTTAGTAAGAAAATTCATTGATATTGCTTGCAATCTACCAAAAGAAGATGCATATTGTGAGGTTCCCATTATGATATTCTCTCCGTGAGAAAACCTTTTACTTCATCTTCATGAGTTCTTAAAAGTTCTTCAAACGTTAGATCTAGTTCTTTTGTTCCATCTTTATTTTCTGCAACTATTCCACCCAAAGTTTGAATTGAGGAACCAATGGTTACTCCCATTTCTTTTAAAACTGTGTGATCTTCTTCACGGCAATGAACTGTAATATCTTGATCTAATTTTTTTTTAGAAGATTTCACCATGGTTTCTAATGTTTTTTTGTATTGAGGTATTTTTGTATACTTCTCGATTTCTTGTTTAATGATGTTAAAAGCAGATTCCATGTTTGCGTTAATTGCATCAAACAAAATCTTTTTCGCTTGTAATCTAGCTGACTCGATTATTCTTGCAAATTCTCTTTCAGATTTTAATTTTGCCTCGTTTGCAAAATCTTCCTTTATTTTTTTTATTTGTACATCTCTTTCGTTTTGTATAGCAGTTCCTTTCTCATCGAGTTGCCCATTGAGTTTTTCTAGATCCTTTTTTTTCCTATTCTCTATCTCAAGGAGAAAGGTCTCTATGCTCATTACGAATTCCACTAAAGTATGCCAAGTAACAGAATGATTCCTAGCACGAATCCGATGATCCAGAGTGTTTCAGGAATGACAAAGAAGAACAATACCTGACCAAATTTTTCTGGCTTCTCAGCAATGATACCCATGCCAGCAGCACCAATTCCTTGTTGTGCATTACCAGTACCAATCAAACCTCCAGCTATTGCAATTGCAGCAGCAATAGCTAACAATGGCTTTGTTAAACCCGTATTAGCAGTTACGGATTCTGCAAAGGCTGGAGTTGTAAAGAATGTAGAAAGTGCGATCGTCAAACCTGCAACTATAATAATCGTGGATAATTTTGAACGCCTGTTCAGCATCATCACGTATGGCTCATTTGTAAAGGCTATATTAATCTAATTTTTATAATGGCAGATCTATTTTTTAAAAAATATGATTCTTCAATTAAATAACGCATCTAAATTCTGGATAAAGAATATCCCCAAAGACTTGGAATCCGCAAAAATAAAATCAGTTTGAAATTATTGTTCTACAGGAAGATCTAATCTATTTCCCCATTCTCCCCATGAACCAACATACACTTTGACATTTTTGAACCCAAGTTTTTTGAGAGCTAAAAATGAGTTTGCTGCCCTATATCCCCCTTGACAATATGTGACTATTTCATCGTCTTTGGATAATTTGTAAAGCGCGGAAAGAGATTCATTTTTTTTCATGGTACCGTCTTCTTCTATGTTAAGGGTCCAATCGATGTTTATTGCGTTTGGAATGTGACCTTTTCTTGCAGCTCGGATTACTGTTCCCTTGAATTCTCCTTCTGCTCTTGCATCTACAAGTTTTATTTTGTTTAGATTTTTTTTAATGTACTCAAATCCGGCAAATACGCCTTTGTTAATTTTCCCTGAGAATTTGGCTGGTTTGAATCCATTTGTTTTAATTTCTAAAGGTAAGCCAAGGCTCTTCCATTTTTTTATTCCACCATCAAGCATGAAGGCATTCTTATGCGAAAAATAAACCAAAAGCCATACTCCTCTGGCTGCACTCATTCCAGAAACATCATCATAAAACACAACTGTTTTTTCTTTTGTAACTCCTAGAATAGAAAGAAGCTTTCTCATTTGCATGTTAAATGCTTTCATGCCTTCTTTACTAGTATCAAACCAATGATAGTAAAAAAAATCTAAATTAACCGCACCAGGTACATGCCCTTCAAAATAATCCTTGTAGGACCTTGCATCAACTAGAATCAAATTAGGTTCATCAAGCATTTTGAAAAGGTCCTTTGCGCAAATGAACATAGACTAGACGTAAACTAGGTGGTGTAAATTCATTTCATATTGTATACAGTTCAAGATAATTGAAATGAAATTAGTTTTTATTTCTTGTAACAGAAATCCATATGTTC
>JBGPWD010000182.1:0-2123 GCA_041492015.1 Nitrosopumilaceae archaeon | reverse complement strand
GTGAGATCCTAGGAGTAAAGGCAAAGCCAATCATAGGCATCCCAATTTATGATGAACATACAAATCATATAAAATGGGCAGAAGAAAGACACCTAGGAGTTCTTGCAAAGAACAAAAAACAAGTGATAAAGGGCATTCATAAAGTACAAAAAAATTATGATATATACTTAGAACATGTTACCGAATTTGCTAAAAATTTTGATAGAAATGGTGCACAAAACACTGCAAAAATAATTTCTGAAATGCTAGAGAATTAGAAAGGATTATAATTTTTCTTTACTCAATTTCAAACCTGGTACGCGGCATTTTCGATGGGCGAACTGACCGAAAGGGATGACGATAGAGACCGCGTACCAGAAAATTGGCAAAGGCTTTTATGGATAATTTTGATGATTGGCGTCATTGACTGATTGTCCGGAGTGCGCAGCCAAGGAAGTACAGGTAGAGATGAAGTTTGATATTAACACAAAACATTTTATCTGTAAAAAATGTGGTCTTTATGCAACTAGAGAACAGATAAGCGATATCAGAGACAGGTTAAATTGCCGTGAGAAAACAAGAGAGGACAAACATGATGAGTATCGAGATTGGTGGCAATCAAGTAAAAAAGAAAAACAAAGTTAATTTTTTAGAGTGAAATTAAGATGGTAAAAGAACTTCCAAAATGGGCTCAAGACGAAATAAAGAATGCAAAAATTGACAAAACTGAATCTCTTACTAGGACAGGTTACATACTTGAGATCTATGACAAAGATAGTCGAATTGATGCTCAACTGTATGAAGGAGTTGAGGATGGAAGGCACATCATAGAACTGGCTTTACCAAAAAAAACCAAACCAGCAGGCCTACAGAAGGGTGTTGTGTATGAATTTACATTTAATTCTTCAAAGGCACCATTAAGCAAAAAACTCGTAGAGTTTTTAAAAAAAGAGATGGAGATAGACATGGATGCAATTTACCAGTTTGAGCTCACAAATCTTGAATTGATGGATGTGGATTCTGATACAGGAAGTTCATCAGAATCTGAAGAAGAGTAAAATTATTTTTTATCAATGCATTTTGTAGATAAAAATTAGTCCATTTTTCTTGTTTTCATTGCTTTTCTAAAGGCCGCACCGAGAATTGGATTTATAAGATAAGGAAATGTTTGTTTTAGCCACACAGCTCCTCTAACAAATGAGGGAACTATGATTTCAAGTCTTGGTGAATATGATGCTTTTACTATTGCTTTGGCTACAATACTAGAACTAAGTGACATAGATGAGTATTTTGGAAACGATTTGAAAGATTGATGTTTTAAAAAGTTAGTCCTGACCATGATAGGGCTAACAACTGTTACTCCTACTCCAGTTCCTTTTAGTTCATGGTAAAGACTTTCTGAGAAACCTAACATGGCAAACTTGGATGCACAGTATGGTGCAATACCAGGAATACCAAAACTTGCAGCAACGGAGGCCACATTTACTATATGACCGGATTTTTGCTCTAACATTTTTGGTAGGAATGCCTTTGTACAATATACCATTCCAAAATAGTTTGTCGCCATTTGAGATTCTATTTCTTCAGTTTTTGATTCGTGAACTGGACCATAAATACCAAAACCTGCATTATTTACTAAAATATCAGCTCTTCCAAACTTATCCAAAACTGTTCTGCTCATTTGTTCTACCTGGTCTTTTTGGGAAACATCACAAGGGTAAACAAGAATTTCAGAATTGTATTTTGTAATTTTTTTTGCTACAGTTTCAAGATTTTGTCTAGTTCTTGAAACCAGTACTACCTTGCTTTTCCGTTTGGCAAACTCTACTGCTGAATCTTCACCAATACCACTAGAAGCTCCAGTAATTACAACTACTTTGTCGGAATATTTCATAAAACAAAAAAGAGTCTCTGAAAATAAAGTGGTTTCTATACAGTTCTTGTATTTTTTATGCCTGGGTAAACAACTTTCATCAAGAATAGCCAACTTATAACAAGGCCTACATGATAAGTTGCAATTCGCCAGGCTATTACAATATTCCATTGGAGACTGTTTTTAGCTGCCTCAAAGGTTAGTGTATTAAGATGCCCAAGATATGCCCAGATTGCAAATTCTGTCAGACCAGATCCACCAATTGTAACTG
>JBGPWD010000118.1:0-3178 GCA_041492015.1 Nitrosopumilaceae archaeon | reverse complement strand
ATGATTTCTGTTTTGTTATTTCGTTAATGCTTTAAACATTTTTTAATTGACTATTTTCTAAACTTTCATAAGGTTTGATTTTGTTTTTCATATAAGGAATTAGTTTTCCTAAATCTACTATCGCATCATCAATTTTATCTCTCTGGTACTTGCTAAGTTTAGAGCCCATTCTTTGCTCATATTCTGAAATTTCTAGAAAAAGTTTTTGACCTTTATCCATAAGTTCGTGTGCTTTTTTAACAGGGTCTGAATGATTGTTCCAACTCCAGTTAAGTCTTGTAATTTCTTCAGATAATTCAAAAGTTTTTATGACTTTAAGTAGACCTTCTTCATCAAAATATTCTATCATATATAATTAGACATTTAGAAACGGTTTTTAAATACTTGTACACCTACAGCAAGAACAACACGTTATACCGCTAGTCATAACGGATTTTTTACGCATGAAAGGGAGGGTTTGCCTTTTTACTTTGTCGATAAACTCGTTTGTAGGTACAACATGATAAAAGGGCCGTTATGCCACTATTCCGTTTATAAATGGGTCGTTACAAAAAAATTGTTATGGGTGGAGGAAAGAAAAAATCTCCGGCACAAGCTGAAAAATCACAAGCATCTGAAGCCGCAAAGAAAGAAGGAGGCTCAAAGAAAGGAGACAAAAAAGATCAAAAATCAAAAACTAACATCTCTGTAATAATTGATGAGAATCAAGCAATGAATTTTATTAAAAACTCAAAAGTTTTCACGGTACAAGAAATGTCACGACAAACAGGAGTAAAGGTTTCTACAGCAAATGCCTTTTTACTAAAGTTATTAAAAAATAACGCAATTAAAAGAATAAGCGGATACAGCGGGCATCACATCTATCAGCCTATTTGAGTTATAGAAAATATATCTCCTGGCTTTATTTCGTTAAGAGCATCAATGTTTGATGTTATCTTCCCTATGAGGGTCATTGATTTGGAAGATTCTAAATCATTTAAGAAAAAACAGATGGAACCGTTTGCTGCCATAAATGTAATATCGCCTTTTTTGAACTGAGTTCGTAGTTTTTCTCCGCCTGTATTTATCTGGGTTTCCATGTATGCAAAGCTGTTGCCCATCATATGCGCATTTCCCTCTAGTGGCATGGATCTGATGAGGCTACCCACTGTTTTTGGAGCAAGATGACGCTTTAGCTCAAAATTCAATTCTGACTTGCCTTTTATCTTTAAAATTGCTCCGATCCTTGAAACTGACCCTGAGCTCATTTTTCAAGAGGAGGATTATGAATTATATAACGTTTGTTTAACCACTTGATTGATGTCTGATGAACCTGAAGAGATTGTTGCAGATACTGAGGAAGTTGCTGTAGAGCCAGAAGAAGTAGAGCCTGTAATCGGAGTTGTCGAAACCGTTGAAGCAGAGGTGACTGAGGAAGGGGAAGAAAAAGTCGTAAAGAAAGAAAAAAAGGCAAAAAAAGGTGATCTTACTCCAGAAGAAATAGCTGAACAGGAAAGGCTACAAAAAATTATTGATGCAAGAGAAATAATAGAAATTGATCCAATTCATGTGCCAATAGAATATGAAATCACAGGCAAAGGTAAGATAATGATAGGTCCGCCTACACTAACTCGCTTTGAAAAAGCCAGGATTTTGGGTGCAAGAGCTTTACAACTATCACTTGGAGCACCACCATTCATACCAATTCCAAAAGAAGTTGCAACTTCACTTGATCTAGCTTATACCGAACTTGAAAAACGGGTTATCCCAATTACCATACGAAGAGTGTTTCCAAATGGGGATTTCCAGAATATCCCAATCGATCTTTTTAATTAATGAATAAATCATCGATAAGACTAATAGAATGCATAATTTTTGGTGATGTGAATGAGTATGTTGAGTGAAATAGAAAAAGGGACTCAGCTTCTTGATAGTAATTCATTTTCAGATGACGGGAGGGTATTGATAATAAGGGAACAACCCATAATGAAATGTGCGCTTGATGTGTTAACAAATCTTGGAAATTCTGGTAAAGTCACACTCAAAGCTAAAGGTGATATAATTCCTACCGCAGTTGCAGTAGCTAATATTGTAACAGAAAACATGATGAAGGGGAATTCAAAAATTAGAGACATTGTCGTAGACAGTGAAAGTGGGCTAGGTAGATATGGGATTACTTTGGTTTCTACTATAAAAATTATAATTACAAAAACAAACTAAAACGAAGTTCCAGGGCCCTTTAACAACATATTTTCACATTCCTTGCATACTGCTTCGTCGATATTTGTTTCCAAATTGTGATGAATGTCGCATATTAGCAAACTAGATTTTATGTAGTTGCACAGACCAATGAACTTTGAAAGACTGGAAGGCGTGTATGCCATATTTGATGCAAGATTACTACAAATATCGTTAATCATTTCCGATACTTCTTTTACCTCAAGCAGCTTGCTTATGAGAACCGGATCTCCTCTAGTGCCTCTTACATAATTGCTTATTGCAGCCTGGGTGACACCTAAAAGTTTAGAAACTTCTTCTTCACGTATGTCGTGTTCCTCAATGAGCTTTTTTGCAAGTATGGCCCGTAAGGCAGGTATCAGTGTCTTTGTTTCAATTTCCGCGGGAAGTAGCATAACAAAATTGCCTCTATAAAATATTTAAAGGTAATCTTATCTACCAAGATAACTTATTTTAACGTGAAAACCAGATCTGGGTGTTGCAAGAAATTTGTTCAAACCTTCAAAAACTCATCTCTGACGCAGTAAGTGATTGCAAGTCGGATTGTATTGCACTTTCGGGAGGGCTTGACAGCTCAATTTTGGCTTTTTGTCTAAGTGACAAAAAAATAAAGGCGTTTACTACTATTACAAAGGATTTTCCTTCTACAGATTTAGTTTACTCACAACTGGTGGCAAAACAAATTGGATTACCATTAGAGGTACAAACAGCATCAATTGAACAATTGTTATTTGCTATTGATAAGACAATAAAGATCCTCAAGGTTTTTAATCCGATAGAAATCCGTAATGCGATTGTTATGTATTTAACAATTAACATGGTTAAGGAAAATGGGTATTCTAGTATTATTACAGGTGATGGTGCTGATGAACTTTTTGCTGGTTATAATTTTTTTCAAAGGATGACAGGTGCAGAATTACAACAAGATTTGGAAAGAATTTGGCAAGTAATGCATTTTCCT
>JBGPWD010000049.1:0-5764 GCA_041492015.1 Nitrosopumilaceae archaeon | reverse complement strand
CTTCTATCCTACCGACTTTCGATACTTTTTGAAGTTCGTTTAGGTTCATCTCTGGTCCAAGCAGTCCTTCTGTTTGGCCAAAAATTGCGCCTATTATGTCGGCCTTTTCAACCAATCCATCGACGTCAAAGCTGAGCTTAAAGTGATACTTGACAATTCCAGTAGGTGGCAATTCATAATCCTCTTAATTTTTGATCAATTTATTTTCGTAAGAGTCTGATATAAGTGCTTATTGTTATCAGAGTACTGTAAATCGATCTAGCCTTGCATATGTTGAGAGATCTTCAATATGCCTTATTTTCCCCTTTGTGATAGTTACAAGCTTTCTCTTAAAGGAAAGGTCTATTCTGATACGATGTTCTAGTCTAGATATTATCTTATTTGTCAGGTATTTACCCTTCCTATCACCATCAAACAAAACTATTAGATTTTTATAAGTTGCAATTGAATCAGCAAAATTCGTTAATCCTTTGAAGCTGTGAAACTCACATAATTTACCATAATAGCCTAGTTTTTTGAGTGCTAGTGCATCACGTTTTCCTTCCACCACTACTATACTGTCTTTTTTTGAATTTAACAAATCTATAAAATTATGAATTTTAATTATTTCAGATTCAGTGACATTCATGAAATCATTTTGTCTATAACAGTTGCTTAAAATAAACAATTTTTGATGCCGTTCTCAACACTGTTGAGTAACATTTTTAATCTTAATTTCATATAGATGATGAATCAACTGGCGATGGCATTCGCCAAGGTTTCCAACCTAAACCGCCTCCAAGGCTGATAATGCCTACCATATGGTGGGCAATAGAAAATGAGTTTCAGAACAAAAAATACTGGAGGCAAGGATGCCTGATGGTTGACTTGTACAGTACTGCTTTGATTGCAGCAGCAATAGTCATTGCAGGAATCATAGGTATCAGAGCAAAAATTTCTTCATCAATAATCGAAGTTGTAATGGGTGTTATTCTAGCCAACGTACTTTTGGTAAAGATAGAATCGTGGCTTGAATTTCTTGCCACATTTGGTGGCCTGACACTAACATTTCTTGCAGGTGCCGAAGTTGAATCAGTTTTGCTCAAAAAAAAGGCAAAGGCTAGCGGCATAATTGGCTCACTTGCATTTTTTGCACCACTGATTGCAGAGATTGTATTTCTAACATTGATAACTGATTGGACATGGCAGACCAAGTTTGCAATGAGCCTTGCCTTGACTACAACATCTGTTGCCGTAGTCTATGCTGTCTTGACTGAATATGAAATAATGCGAACTGATCTTGGGAAAACAATAGTTGCAATAACATTTGTCAATGACATTTTTGTCATAATTGGAATAAGCTTTATCCAACCAAGTTTCAATATAATAACTGCAATATTTTTGCTTACATTACCAGTCTTGGTATTTGTAATTCCAAAACTTGTCAACAACCTGACATTAAAGTTTGGTAAAAAAGCAATCGAAATCGAAGTTAGATTCATTTTTGCAGCTTTATTTATTGTGTCATTTTTTGCTGATGCAGCAAAAATGCAGGCTGTTTTTGGAGCTTTTGTTTTGGGTTTGATCTTTGCCAATAGCTTACAAAAACATCAAGAAATAATGGGCAAGATGAGAACAATTACTTTTACTGTCCTGTCTCCTGCATTTTTTATCAAGGCAGGCATGTTAATTTCTGCTACTGCAGTAATGCAAGGCGCTGTTTTAATTTGTGGCCTGCTTGCAGTAAAACTAGCATCAAAATTTGGTGGGTGCTATCTGTTGTGTAGAAAATGGATACCAGAGGCTCCAGAATTTTCAACTTTGTTATTCAGTACAGGTCTGACTATTGGAACAATCACTGCAACCGTAGCAAGAGACATGGGTGTTCTCAATCAGGAACAATTCACAGTTACTATAACTGCCGTTATTCTAAGTGCTATAGTTCCAACAATAATTGCAAAGAGGTTTGTGCCACAGAAGGTTTAATGGAATAAAAAATAAGATATATGTACAAAATTTATTTTAAGTGATTCGTTATAACCCAAATCATTTAGTATTTAACATATTAAGCACTTTTTAATTATAAAATTATGTCTGACATACTTGTAATACAAAATGCAAAATATGAAGGATTATCAGCAATGGGTAAACTCCTTGAAGAGGATGGTTTTAAAACACAAATCACGTTTGTTAAAAAAGAAAAAATTCCAACAGTAAACCATTCCGCAGTTATTATTTTAGGAGCCCCCGAAAGTGCAAACGATAGTCTTTCGTATCTAAAAGAAGAGATAGAATTGATAAGAAATGCTGTTAAAAAAGAAATTCCCCTTCTTGGAATATGTCTGGGATCGCAGCTTATTGCCAAAGCGTTTGGTTCCAAAGTCTACCAAGGAAATAAAAAAGAGATAGGAATCTATCACGATGTAGAATTCGACAACCTTTCAAAATCCGGCTTATTTTCAGGAATCCAAAGTCCTGCCACAGTTTTTCACTGGCATGGAGATACCTTTGATCTACCTCATAATGCCATAAGGCTTGCACATTCTAAAAATTATCAAAATCAAGCTTTTCAGATAGGAAGTGCGGTAGGGGTACAATTCCACCTTGAGGTAGATGAAAAAACAATCCGATTATGGCTAGAAAAATCAAAAGATGAAATCAGTAAGACTCCATATATCTATCCAGAAGAAATAATCAGAGAAATACCTGAAAACATTAAAACCATACAAAGTAATCTGAAAATCTTTTATCAAAATTTCAAGGCAGCACATAATCTATGACAAAAGTTTAATATAAAGACGATAAGACTTTCGGATCTAGTTATGGTAAAATTAACAAAAATCAAAAAACTGCAAAAATTTTTAAAATGTATCAATGAAACAAAGGAGTTTTCAATTTGAGTACAGTCACAAAGGTCTTTGAAGAAACAATTGCAACAGATCATAAGGTAATCACAGAAGATCTTTCAAAAGCTGTTTTGAAGAAATATGGGATCAAAGTACCAGGTTACGCACTTGTAAATTCTGCAAAAGAAGCGACGAAGGTTGCAAAGAAGCTCGGCTATCCGTTAGTAATGAAAGTAGTTTCTCCACAGATTCTTCATAAAACAGATGTTGGTGGTGTCAAAGTTGGATTACAAAATGAAAAGGAGGTAAAGCAAGCATTCAACGACATGTACAAAAGACTCTCAAAGAAGAGAGGAGTTGAACTAAAAGGAATTCTACTAGAGAAAATGGTTCCTCAAGGAGTGGAGCTTATTGTTGGTCTTCAAAATGATCCACAGTTTGGACCTGTAATAATGGTCGGCCTTGGAGGAGTCTTAACTGAGATATTCAAAGATGTTGCATTTAGAATGCTTCCAATAACACTTGTAGATGCAAAATCAATGCTTGAAGAACTAAAGGGAGCAAAGATACTGCAAGGGTACAGAGGTAGCAAATCAATTGACCAAAACATGCTTGCCAAAGCCTTAGTTCAGATAGGAAAGATTGGAACTGACAATGCGGGTTACTTTGACAGCGTTGACTTTAACCCAATTGTAGTATATCCAAAATCATACTTTGTTGTTGATGCAAAGATCCTTTTAAGAAAAGAATTCAAACAGGAGGCAATTTCAAAAGCGCAACCAAATGACCAGTTTATGGAGTCATTTTTCACACCACAATCAGTTGCGCTGGTAGGAGCTTCAGCAACGCCAGGAAAAATTGGCAACTCTGTTTTAGATAGTATTGCAAAACACGATTACAAAGGAAAGGTGTATCCAATCAATCCAAAGGCAGAAGAAATTTTGGGGCTAAAATGCTATCCAACTTTGACTGCAATTCCAGATAAGGTAGACTTGGTAGTAGTTTGTGTAGATCTTTCAATTACACCGCCTGTTTTAGAAGAGTGTGCAAAGAAAGGAATCCATAATGTTGTGATTGTATCTGGTGGAGGAAAGGAGTTAGGCGGTGACAGAGCAGCAATGGAAGCAGAAATAAAGCGTTTGTCAGAATTACACAAAATTAGAATAATTGGTCCAAATTGCATCGGTATGTTTAACGCAGCAAACAGATTGGATTGTGCATTCCAAGGTCAAGCCAGAATGGTTCGAGCTAAACTAGGACCTGTTGCATTATTATCTCAAAGCGGAACAATGGGAATCAGCTTTTTGGAGACTGCAGACTCGTTTGGTCTTTCAAAGATGGTAAGCTACGGCAACAGATCAGATGTAGACGAAGCAGACATGATTTGGTATTTAGCAAGTGATCCTCAGACCAAAGTAATCGCACTATACGTTGAAGGGTTTGGTGATGGTCGAAAGTTCATTGAAACTGCAAAACTAGTAATGGCAGAAAAACACAAACCAGTTGTAATTTGGAAGAGCGGTAGAACAACACTAGGAGCAAAACAAGCAGCGTCCCATACCGGGTCACTAGGAGGTTCAAATGCAATAATCATGGACGCATTCAAACAAGCTGGAATAATTTCAGTTGATAGTTATCAGGAACTTGCAGGTGTAGTAAAGGCACTTGCATGGCAACCAGCTGCAAAGGGTAACAGAATTGGTCTTGTAAGCAATGGTGCAGGGCCTATGATTGGAGCAATTGATCACTTTGAAAGATTTGGACTAGAGCTTGCCAAAGTAACAGATGGCACTCTCAAAGAAATGAAAGAGCACTACCCAGCAACTTATGTAATTGGAAGCGGAAATCCAGTAGATGTAACAGGTGGAGCTAATGCAGATGACTATAGATATGCAATTCAAAAATTCATGGATGATCCAAATGTGGATATCATCATGCCTTGGTTTGTATTCCAAGATGATCCACTAGAAGAGACAATCATTGATTATCTCGGTGAGTTCTCCAAACAAAGAAAGAAACCAATCATAGTTGGTGGAAATGGTGGACCTTATACACAAAAAGTTTCAGCTTTAATTGAAAATCACAATGTTCCAGTCTATGACGACATCAGAACATGGGTTGCAGTTGCGTCTGCTTTACATCAATGGGGAAAACACAAGCCTTCTGACAACGTTTAATTTCCTCTAGCTTGGAGTTTGCTCATGTCACTAGTTACCGTATCAAAATCTGAAGACATTGCTACAGTAAAGATAAACAGACCTGACAAATATAATGCTATGAATACCGAAGTAGCAAAAGAACTCATTTCAGTTTTCAATGAGCTTGACAAAGATGATACTGTTAAGGTTATAATTCTCACAGGAGAAGGCGACAAAGCATTTTCTGCTGGTGCAGACATTGCATACATGTCAACAATAACACCAATTGAATCAGAGACATATGCAAAGACAGGGCATCTCTTAACTTTCACAGTTGAAAATTGTAGCAAGCCAACCATTGCCGCAATTAACGGATTTGCTCTTGGAGGAGGATGTGAGCTTGCTTTGGCATGCGATATTAGAATATCTTCTGACACTGCAAAAATTGGACAGCCCGAAGTCACCATAGGCATTTGTCCAGGGTGGGGTGGAACGCAAAGACTTCAAAGAATTGTAGGCATTGCAAAAGCAAAGGAATTGATCTACACCGGAAGACAGGTAAAAGCTGAAGAAGCAAAAGAAATTGGTCTTGTAAACCAAGTAGTTGAATTACCAAAATTGATGGAAGAAGCTATTAACATGGCTAAGATGATTGCACAAAACTCTGCGATGGCAGTAAGAATGTCAAAGATTGCAATCAACAAAGGCAGAAACTCTGATATCGATACAGGACTTGCATTAGAGTTATACACTTGGGGATTATGTTTCACCCATCCAGATAGAACAGAAAGAATGACTGCT
>JBGPWD010000169.1:0-2264 GCA_041492015.1 Nitrosopumilaceae archaeon | reverse complement strand
CTGGAAAGAGTCTGGAATTTCAGGTAAAGGAGCTGGTGGAGCTTACTATTTGCTTCAATTTATGCGAGAGCAAACTCAAACTCGATGTGAATGAATAAAGGAACTTCCCAAAAGCAAGATGTTGCGCTTTCTTTCCTTTAACCTTCTAAGGGAATAGGGAAGCCAATTGGTTCCATATGGAATGTATTCTGATACTGCAAATCCTTTTTTTAAAAGAACTGGCTTTAATTCGTCCCGTATTCCTTTTAGCATTTGAAACTCAAACTTTCTTTCGTGTATTTTGGATAATTGTATTGCATAATCAATTAATTTAGAATCGTGTGTTGCAACCCCAAATTCATTTCCATTAATAAAAAGCATTTCAACTAATTTTTTATAATTTTCATCAACTTCTTTTCTTGTCTGAAATGCAATTTTCATATTTTCACGATAAGCCCCTTTTACAAGACGAATCTTTGCTCCCTTTTTTAGTAATTCTTCTAAGTCTTTTGATGTTCGCTTTAGATTTGCTTGAAGAGCTATGCCTAGTCTTTCATACTTACCAAATAGCTCATTATAGATTCCTATGGTGTCATCAGTATATTCAGATGATTCCATGTCTATCCAAACAAAGGATTGTGATAGTGATGCCTTTTCTATTATTCTGCTAAAGTTATCTGAACATTCTTTTCTGTTTTTAGATAATCCTATCTGTGTGGGTTTGATTGATACCCCTCCCTCTACTTTAGATTCATGTAAATTAGAAACAAGAACAAGATATTCTGAAACAGTGCTCTCAATTTGATTTTTTGAAGTCATGTGTTCACCAAGCTTGTTAATTATAGCATCCATGCCGTTTTTGTTTGCAAGACGTGCAGATTCCAAAGCTTGCTCCATCGTATCTCCAGCTATCCATTGCTTGGCTATCCTGAAGAGGAACCTCTCCATTAATCCAGATTCAGCTTGTTTCAATAGATGACCTTCTTTTCTCTATATTTAACAAGATTAATTTCATTATTCAATTTTATGTACTAATCTTGTTAGAGTAGGATGATTTTTCCTATGACTAATAGCTTTAACAGGGGTTTGTTATATGATCGGTTAGTTTGAAGAGAATTGGACTTTTAGGATGTGGCGCTATTGGTACTGAAATTGCTCTGGCAATTGATTCAGGAAAGATTCCAGCCAAACTAACGCATGTTTTTGATTTTTCCAAAGATACTTCAAAATCACTAGTAACAAAACTAAAGAACAAACCTGAGATCACTGAAAATGTTGGATTGCTTGCTGCTGCACCGTCTGATATTATTGTAGAAGCAGCCTCACAGGATGCAGTTAGAGACAATGCGCTTAGCATACTACAAAACAGAAAAGATTTGATGATTATGAGTGTTGGAGCACTTTTAGACGAATCAATTTTTGATATTATAATTGAAGGTTGCAAGGATTTTAAGAGATCAGTCTATCTTCCTTCTGGGGCAATTTTGGGTCTAGACGGTATAAGATCAGTAAAGGATGAATTAGAATCAATTACTTTGGTTACGACAAAAAATCCAAGATCATTAAAAGGAGCAAAATTTTTTGAAACATCAAAACTTGATATTGAAAATATTAAAGAGCCTACAACAATTTTTGAAGGCAACGCCCAAGAAGCTGTCAGACTTTTTCCGGCAAATATTAACGTGGCAGCTCTTCTTAGCTTGGCTGGGCTTGGCAGCTTAAACACAAAAGTAAGAATAGTTGCAGATCCAAACACTGACAAAAATACTCATGAGATAATGGCTCAAGGTAAATTTGGTAAATTCTTGATTAAAGTAGAAAATGTACCAAGCTCTAGTAATCCAAAAACTAGCAGACTAGCAATTTTATCTGCAATAGAGTGCTTGAGGACAGTCTGTCAAAGTGATATTAGAATTGGAACATAAATGGCAAATATTGCCATCATATCATAACATGTCATAAAATTTGTCATAGACCTGATCCTTTAAATGAGAAAAGCAGGCAATTTCTTTTGGATAAATGGATTTAAAATCAGAAATCTTGAAGCTCAAAAAAGAAAAAGACGTTCTTGTTTTGGCTCATAACTATCAAATCCCTGAAGTACAGGATATTGCTGATTATGTAGGCGATTCTTTAGGATTGTCAAGGCAAGCTGCAAAGACAAAACAAAAAACGATTTTGTTCTGTGGTGTACATTTTATGGCAGAAACTGCTGCCATCACATGCCCAGAGAAAAAAGTGCTCATACCAGACTTGGCTGCAGGCTGCTCACTTTCTGATACCAT
>JBGPWD010000002.1:0-19000 GCA_041492015.1 Nitrosopumilaceae archaeon | reverse complement strand
TTGATTTTCTACTAGTACCCTTAACACTCCAATAAGTGATTTTTGGAAATTATCTGTCGCAGAAACTTCTAGTGCATTCAATTTTGATATCAATATGTCAAAATCTTTTTGGCTCGGATGGCGTTCTTTTTCCATATGAAGTGTTTTTATCACAATATAATATAATTTACGTAGTTGACTATTTTCGAGAAAATTATATCATAATTTTAGTTCATCTTTAAAATGAGTTTTAATAAAATTTTGAATAAGAAAGATACTCAAATAGTCCTAAATTTGGTTTTATTTTAGCTTAGGGATGAATGCCACGATATAATCTGTAAGGCATTCATAATCGTACTCTGAACTGTGGCTAGTCTGTAATCCCAGACTTGGACAATCATATTTGATGTATTCATTGCCGATTGTGGAGTTATTTTGAATGTAATATACATGAAATGACCTTGGTATGAAACATCCATTGTAACTTTTTTGAATATATTATTATAATCTTGAATTACTAGTCCTGTATCTGTATCATATCGTATCGACGTATTACTTGATACAATAGAGGGTGCACTACCTTGGTTAAAGTAGAGCGCAACATGTTTAATGCTATGTCCACCATCGGTATGAAATATCTTTAAGGTAATTGTAGAAGGGACATTAACGTATAACGTTTGTGTCGGTATCACTTGACTATGTTGTGATATATCAAATGTCTTTTTATCAATTGCCAAGCCATCAGTGTATTTGTAATCATAAACATAACCTAAAGATGGACCATGTGATATGCCATGCCCCCATACTGCATAAGCATTAGAATTAGTTCCCATATATGAGGAGAACAAAATTAGAAATATTGCAGCACTTGATATTTTTAGAATTAGTTTATTCATTTGCGTAGAATTCATACTCCTATGATGGGTTATATAAGATTTTAATTTATCATATAGTTTATTGATATTTTTATAAAACTTGTAGGTACAAAAAGTTTCCCATATGTTATGAAGATAAAGTTAAAGCACATACAGTAAACATGATTTTATGATCGATGAAAAACTTGCTTTGCTCAACATCATTCTTCCTAGTCCTCCCAAACCCGCAGGTTCTTACGTTCCAGTTGTGATTACAGGAAAACTCGCATTTGTTTCAGGTCAGATTCCAATAAAAGATGGCAAAGTGGCATTTCTTGGGAAGGTACCAAAAGACATTTCAGTTGAGGAGACACAAAAAGCCGCCAAACTTTGCATCATAAATGCATTATCTCATCTTAAAAATGAATTAGGAAGCTTGGATAGAATTTCAAAAATCGTCCGTGTATCAGGATTTGTTAACTCGACTCCAGAATTTATTGATCAGCCTAAAGTAATTAATGCTGCCTCTGATTTGTTATACGAAATATTTGGATCTAAAGGTCAACACAGTAGAATCGCCATAGGAGTTGCAAGCCTTCCTCAGAACTCTTGCGTAGAAATTGACATAATAGCAGAGATTGATTAAGTCCAGAACATATCCTATGATTATTAGTATTTCTATGATAATTTAGAGTTAAATTTCTTCAAAAACATCTTTATCTTTTCTTTTGGGATCACTGCCCCACATGCCTTGTCATGCCCTCCACCAGATCCTCCAAGCTCAGTTGCCAGTGCATTAACAATTCTCCCAAGATGAATCTTACATGAGCGAGAGCCCCTAATGGATACAGCATAAATTCCATGGTCTTCTCTTAATTTGTAAGAAACCCCTACATCTTTTCCTGACATGCCTAAAACAAAATTTACAACCATGCTTGCACCTGAATCAGTAACTTCCATGAAAGCAAGATTTTTCATGGTTTTCATATTATCTTTAACTTTTTGGATTACGCCCGAGATTTTTTCTGCCTGTATTCGAGCAAATTCAAATGCATTTGGGATATCATGCGGATATTTTGATTCGCTTAGTTCATCTACAAGATAGAGAAGGTACTCACTGTCTTTTTGATGACTTACTATGGTAAATGTAAGAACTGTGGACTCGAGCAAGACAAACTGTCTATCAAATTTCTGAAGAAGTTTAGAACCAAACGGTCTATCTTCCATATAGTCTGTGACTGCAGAACAAGCAGCTATGAAAGCACCATGATCTTTTAATTTTTTCTTGAAAGCCTCATACACCTGCACCGTTGTACATTCATTGGTATTATGAATCAGTTTGACTTTGAGCGACTTGATTTTCTTTTTTATACTCTCCTCTAGATCATGATGATCAATATAGGTAATTGAGACTCTTTTTTTTCTAAGTGCAGTTAATAATTCTATAAATTGGTCTTGGTTAGTTTTACTCAAGCCCAAATCACAAATGTACAAAGTTTTCAAGGATTCATTGTTTTTTAGTTGTTCAAGCTCCTTCATAAGGCCAGGATAATCAACCAGTTTTGTTTCCCCACCAAATGCTTGCCTAATAAGTGAGGCAGCACCTATACCGTCTGCGTCCTCTTTGTGAGAAACACATACTATAGTTCTTGCCATAGAATTATCAACGTAGAGTGACCCTCATTTAAACTAAAAATATTCAAACAGTTTTCTTTTCATTCATAAAAATTTTAAATCTTGATACAAGGTTTTGATGCCCGGCAACGTCTTGTAAAACAACGCAATACATATCATAAAATGTAATTCCAAGCAATCTTGCTTCCATGTCAAGCTGAGATATTTCTTCAAGAACTGCTGGTTCTTTTGAAACTAAAACAAATTCGTCAACCAATTTTATGAAATCATCTTCCATTTCACTCATTTCCTTCATTTTTTGAAAATTTACGCTATATGGCACAAAGTTGTCAGATTAGACAAAGTGCTTAATTTTTGGCTGCTATGTTGTATGTGACTTTTCTTAAGGACAAGTACATTTTAGTGAATTTGTCTTAAGATAAGAGCAATTGTTTCCTGATGCCAACAAGGTAAAAAAAGCACTTGTTAGTCTTGCAATAGAAGAATCTTTACTGGAAATAGGTGGTAGTAAATTGTTACATGAGGTTTTTAGGTTGTTATATGAGAAATTTCATTGTTATCTACCTGATTGCTATGATCACCCAGAGCATCTAAGAGGCATATTTGCAGAGATTGATAGTGGAACCTGTGACGTTTTCTTAGAATCTCTCAATGAGAAATTAGAGGAATTTACTTACCAGAAACCAATTAACGAGTTTTTGGTAAAAATAAGCAAAATAAAATGTAACGTAGATTAAGAAATTTTTCACATGTTTGGTTTTCCAAATATGTTCTTAATTGATATTTAGTTACTATACCCCAAGTTGATTAGTATGGTATAATTTTAATACACATTTTTTGTATTAATGTTTGTGGAAACAAAAAACATAGGTCTTCGAAATATTGAGGTAGCTGATACCAAGATCTCTGCAATAGATGGTATAAACGGCAAGTTGATTTATAGAGGATATGATATTTTAGACCTAGTTAAAAAATCCACCTATGAGGAAACTGCTTGCATGCTTCTTAATGATGACCTTCCATCAAAAGATGTACTTTCTGAATTTAATGACAAACTCCTTACTTCACGTACCATCCCCGATGGTCTAGAAAAAATCCTAAAGGACATACCCAAAACAGCAAATCCTATGGATGTTCTACAATCCTCTGTTGCAGTACTTGCAGCATATGATAATGAAAAATTAGATGATAGACATACAAATTACAACAGAGCAATTAATCTTATTTCCAAACTCCCAATAATCGTAGCATGCTGGGACAGAATTCGTAATGGAAAGGAAATCATACTACCATCAAAAGATCTTGGTCATGCTGCTAACTTTCTTTACATGCTTACAGGAAATGTACCTGATGCCGAATTTGCCAGAATTTTTGATATTTGTTTAATTTTGCATGCGGAACACAGTTTTAATGCTTCAACCTTTGCTGCAAGAGAAGTCTCCTCTACTCGCGCTCACATGTATGCTGCGGTTAGTGCAGCTATTGGAGCACTAAGTGGCGAACTTCACGGTGGTGCCAATTTTCAGGTAATGAAGATGCTATTAGATATAAAGACCGAAGAGAAGGTCGAGTCTTGGATTAAAGAAAGACTTGCAAAAGGTAAAAAAATAATGGGAATGGGGCATGCAGTGTACAAGACATTTGATCCACGAGCTGAGGTTCTCAGAGAGCTATCAAGAAGGTTATCTGAAAAAACAGGTGAGCCTTGGTACAAGATTACAAAAAAAGTAGAGGACACTACAGCAGAAGAAATGAAAAAGATCAAGGGGTCAGATATTTTTCCAAACGTAGATCTCTATAGTGCCTCCACTTACTATATGCTAAAAATTCCAACCGATTTGAACACACCAATTTTTGCAATCTCACGTGTTGCAGGATGGACAGCTCATATTATTGAAGAAAAATTTGCAGAGGCAGCACCAAAACCGATGCTTTACAGACCAAAAGCAGTCTATGTAGGAAAATATTGCGGACCGTCTGGATGTGAATACGTACCTCTGGAAAAAAGGCAGTAATTGTTTTCTGGTTTAAAAAAATGAAAATACCAATTGGCGTTTTTATTGTAATTGGAGTTTTAGTTCTGAGTGTTTTTGTTTTTACTAATTATATCTTTCCTAACATTATTTGCAAAGTAATTCACAGATCAGAAATCAGGACGGCTCCAGGGCAATATAACCCCGATTTGTTAAGTGATATTTGTTCTGGGATAACTAGAACGGATTAGTTTCTTGTAGTAAGCCACTCTTTTGCCTTGGTATCAATATCATATCTATGTAAGACATGAAATACCATCTCATAAAATGTAATACCACGCTTTTGTGCTTCAGTGTCTAACCATCTGAGACCTTCTGCAAGCTCTGGGTCATACTCTGAAAACTCTACCAACTCATCTACCATGTTGGTGAAAAAGGAGTTTGCCTCTTCTAGCACGCCATCAAGTTTTCATTTTTGTTATTCAGTTCTATATTCAAAATATATAGACAAATAACACCTTTTTGATTGACATATGGAGCACGGGATCTTTTGTTAGATGGTCAGACTAGGATCAAAAACTCGCTACAAAGCTATTATCTAGTTAATAATACCCCAATATCCATAAGATTTGTGTGAGTAGGTCCAGTAAATATCAGGCCTTTATACTTTTTAAAAAAATTGTATGAATTATTATTTTTTAAAAATTTTTGAATATCACGAAATTGATTATTGGAACTTTCAACAATTGCTCCACTTGCATCTGTATTTCCATCCTTTCCATCAGTTCCGCAAGATGCGATCACCACATCTTTTCCACTTTTTTGAATTTCGTTTAACAGATATAGGACTAATTCTTGGTTTCGTCCTCCTCTTCCATTTCCAACTACTTTTACGGTAGATTCACCTCCAAAAATAAGACAAGAGTGTTGTTTCATTGAAAAAAATTTCAATAATTTCTTTGAAACTACTGCTACATTACCAGAGACAGATTGGACTATCTTTACAGTATATCCTAGTTTTTGTGCTCTTTCTTTCATTGCATTAAGACAATCGTTGTTTGTGGCAATAATGAAATTTTTTATTTTAAAAAATTTTGGCGTTTCTGGTATTTTCCCCTGAATACCAAGATTTAGTCTTTTTAAGACATTTTGTGGTGTGTTTTTTTTAAGATTATGTTTTGTTAGTATTACATATGCGTCTTTGAATGTTGTATCATCATAGTATGTAGGAGCAGATGCAATATCTGACAAATCATCACCAACTACATCTGACATTACAAGTGATACCGCATCACATGAAAGATTTTCTACTAGTTTACCTCCCTTTATTTTAGAAAGATGCTTTCGAACACAGTTTATTTCCTGTATATTTGCACCAGATTTTAATAACAAACTAGTAACAATTTTTTTGTCATAAAGTGATATGCCATCTGGTAATGAGAGAAGTGAAGACCCGCCACCAGATATTAAAAATATTATAAAATCAGATGGTTCTCTTTTTTTTAAAAATTCAACGATTTGGTTTCCAGCCTGAACACTTTGTTTGTTTGGAATAGGATGGCCGGCATAAAGGGTTTTGAATTTTTTATTTGCGAATACAGATTTTGTCCCACTTGGAATTACAATAATTCCTCCATCGATTCGAGTGAGCAGGGAGACTTTTTTTGCCATAGAATCAGCAGCTTTACCAAATCCTACAACAAAAATTCGGGCATATTTTGAGAGTAAGAAAGTCTCTTTATTTATTACAAGTTTGTTTTGTTTTACAATTTTTCCTAATGTTCCGTCTGGTAATGCAGCATCAAGCCCTGTTTCTATGATATGCAATATGTCTTTTTTTCTAGAATTCGTTGCAAGATCCTTGAAATTTTTTATTATCATAAATCTGAATGGTTAACAAACTTATGACTATTGTATCTTATGTAGTAAAACACTTCAGTCTTCATGATAAAAAGTAAGTATAATAATAATTGAAAATCTAACGTTAACATGAATGTTATTCGAATACCAAAAGTAATAAAATTCGGTAAAAATGCTCTTTCTGAAGCAGAATATCCAAAAAATGCACTAGTTGTAACTACTGCACCGCCAGATGTTTCCTCAAAGTGGCTTGCGCGTATGAAGATAACAGATTATCTCTTATTTGATAAAGTGGAACCTGAACCGTCAATTGAAACAGTTCAGAAAGTAATTTCTGAATATAAAACCAAGAATCTTTCTGCAATAATTGGACTTGGTGGTGGAAGTTCCCAAGATGTTGCAAAATATTCTGCATCTGAATTAAAAATTCCAAAAATTCTCATACCAACAACATTTGGAACTGGAAGTGAGATGACAACATATTGTGTTTTAAAATTTGAAGGAAAGAAGAAACTTTTACAAGACGAAAAATTCCTTGCAGACATGGCAATAGTTGATTCATACTTTTTAGAAGGAACACCTGAGGCAATTGTCAAAAATTCTGTATGCGATGCGTGTGCACAAGCAACAGAAGGGTATGATAGTAAAAAAGGCAACGAGTTTACACGAACCATGTGTAAGGCAGCGTTTGATGCATTATATGATGCCATAATGAACAACAAGCCAGAAAACTATCCTTATGGTTCCATGTTATCAGGAATAGGTTTTGGAAATGCTTCAACTACTTTGGGGCACGCACTTTCTTATGTGTTTTCAAATGAAGGGGTTCCTCACGGATACTCACTTTCATCCTGTACCACTGTTGCACACAGATTCAATAAATCAATATTTTATGAGCAATTCAAAGAAGTCATGGAGAAGCTAAAGTTTGACCGTCTTACTTTGAAAACCCCAATTGATCAAGCTGCAGATATTGTTATGACAGACAGTGGCCATCTTGATCCAAATCCAATTCCTGTTACAAAAGAAGACGTGATGCATTTACTTCAAGATATCAAAGACGGTAAGCTGTAACAATTAGCCAATTTAGCAGTTTTTCTTTAATAAAAAATTCTAATTTTTTTAGAATTTACTAAACTTAAATACCACATTTAGTTCACAATCATGTTATAGGACTAGAAAAATGGTAAAGTTTGGAATCCAATTTGGATTAAATGTTGCACGGCTAGGTCTAACTGAGGATCAAATTCTTACTGCTTGTGTTTTAGCAGATAGAACGGGATACAACTCCATTTGGTACATGGATCATACAAACGTCCCACAATGGAATCATGCTATAGTAAACGACCCATGGGTTATGCTTTCTGCAATTTCTTCTGTTACAAACAAAGTAGAGCTTGGAACATGCGTTACTGATGCTGTGAGAAGACATCCATCAAATATTGCACTTGCTACAGTAACTTTGGATAGAGTTTCACATGGAAGAGGAACATTAGGCATTGGCGCAGGTGAAGCACAAAACATTAAGGAGTTTAAGATACAGTGGGACAAGCCAGTGACAAGATTTGCCGAACAACTTCAAGTGATAAAATTGCTTTTTGAATCATCACCAGAACACAGGGTTAACTTTGCAGGAGAATTTTATCAGCTAGAAGAGGCGTGTCTTCAAGCAAAAAGTGTTCGAAAACCACATCCACCAATTTACATGGCAGCTGGTGCCCCAAAGACACTTGCATTATGTGGCAAGTATGGAGACGGCTGGATTCCAATAGGCTATACCCCTGAACTATATGCAGTACATGCCAATGCAATAAAAGATTCAATGAGAGAAAATGGTAGAGATGGAAAAGATTTCCAATACGCCGTAGATATTGATGTGTATTTTGCTGACGATGCAGAAGAGGCATGGGTAAAAATGAAAAATGCAGTCAAAGTAAGTCTCTTCAAACCAGAGATACTAAAAGTTCACAACATAGAAGACATTCAAGGTTTTGATTTTAAAAAATACTTTACTGAATACTCAATGTCAAATCAAGAATGGATTGTAAAGATGCGCGAAGCTGCACAGACAATTCCTGACAAAGTAGCACGTTCCTCAATAGGTATGGGCACTCCCGATGACATCATACCTGTGTTTGAGAAATTCATGAAAGCAGGTGTAAATCACTTTATTGTCAGATTTTGGGGTTCGGGATACTTTGGTGCATTAGACAAATTTGCATCTACAGTAATGCCGTACTTTAAGGAAATGGACAACCCTAAAAAATAGTTCAAATAATATAAGCTACGATTGCGGTTTTACCTTGTGAAATATTATTTTCTTGTTCTTGCAGTATTTTTTTTTATGCCAGCTTACGGCATAGCAAACATAATATCGGATTCCAACATCCAAGTTACAGCAGACTATCCAGATATAGTAACACAACAAAATGAGTTTGTCCTTTCCTCAATTGTAAAAACTACTGCAGATCAAGTATCAAACATTACTGTTACGGTTTCATCTCCTCAGCTTGGCATCTCACAAAACCAGTTTCATATTGATAGCCTTCCAAAAGACTCTACGCTTGGGAACAACTTTAACGCAAAAGTAAAGCAAGGAACGCCGGATGGGACTTTTCTTGCAAACATAGAGGTTGAATATTTTATCAAAGGCTATTTTGATCCAAAACCTGTAAAAAATTCAATAACCAAAGCAATTGAAATCAATGTTCAATCAAAACCACAGTTGTCATTTAATTCAGAGGCTCCTGACAATGTATTTAGTGGTGAACCATTTTCTATCAAAGGCACCATAAAAAACGAAGGCAATGACGCACAAAATATTCAGATAATGGTAGATTCTTCACAAGTAAAGCTTGACGGTAAGAAAATCTATTTGCTAACAAATCTTAATGCTGGAAAATCCTCTGATTTTGAATTTGTTTTAGAGACACCAAAAGATCTTGGTGTTCCTACCCATGCAATCATTCACCTAAATGGCACGTACAGTGACAAATCAGGAAAAGTCTACTCGTTGGATGATTCGCTAAATGTGTTTGTCAGGCAAAGGGGAATGCTTGAGATAGGCGGGGCGGATGGACTTTGGATTGGTAACTTTTTCATAGCGCCAGTTGTTGGTGTGGGTACAATTGTCTCATCTGTGATTGGTTTTTTGATTTTTATTTGGCATATGAAAAATAAGAAAAAACAAAAGCGAGTAAGAAAATAATCAGAAGATCAGATATATCTAAAGATGGTTTTTCTGTCCGAGTTTGGAATGTCTGAGACAAGAGCAAAGTTGTAAAGCGGATAAGATTTTTTATAATGTTTCATAAAACTCCACGCTACATCATGAGTTTTAAACTCTGTTCTGAGTCCTTCAACTCTTGATTGATTTCCAAATACATCATATGGTACAACAAAATAACGCTGTGGTCGCTTGTGTGGTTTTGCTTTTAGTACCCATGCCATAACAAAGATAAAGACAGACATCATAATTATTGCAGCGCCAAATTCTTTGAAAAAGACCCATACTGTTGATGGGATGGTAACTCCAAATAAAGTATAGACAAAATGTGAAAATGCGATCACTGCACTTCCTGCAATCAAAAATGCCCTAAAATCTGAAAAAAGGTCTTTTATTGTCATGCCTAGTAATAGAACGTCCCCACATTTATCTATTAAAAAACTATATACAAAAATATCAACGCTAGTAATCAATTTCATGCAACTCTTAGGCAGACTTGAGATCAAATCAAAAGAAAAATTGATCGAATTTCTAAACCAACAGGAAACAGGAAGAATTTGTAGTATTGACAAAGAAGGATACCCTCAGATAATTCCAATGAACTTTGTTTATCATAATAATGCAGTATACATGCACTCTCACATAAAAGGCGAAAAACTTGAAAACATCAAGCAAAATAGCAAAGTTGGTTTTGAAGTAGACCAAAGCCTAGAGTTTCTTCCGTCATATTTTACACACCCCACAGATGCCTCACAGGCAGATACTCTTTACATAAGTGTTGTAATCAAGGGCACTGGAACCATAATAAACGATAGAAAAGAAAAAACTCTAGCTCTTAACGCACTAATGAAAAAATACCAGCCTGAGGGCCGTTATGAGGCCATAAAATCCGAGATGGAAGTTGTAGATGAGGTTGCAATAATCAAGGTAGTTCCAATAACAATGCGTGGAAAATACAAAGTTGGTCAACACCTTGAGAAAAAAAGCCGCCTAGAGTTGGCTAAAAAGATTTTAGAAAAAAACTCACGTACTGCGCATCATACACTCAAAATAATGGGTATTATACAAACAAAAAATGGCCTAGAGATATCAGAAGAGCCAAACTGGTAGTCATACTGAAAGTACCATTGCTTTAAATTTCGTTTTTACTTATTGTCATGTTGTTAGAAAATCCAAGTTTTGAGCTTATTTCAGAGTTTGAGCCTACAGGTGACCAGCCTCAAGCAATAGACAAGATGGTAGAAGGCGTACGAAAGAAAAAAATTCAGACACTAATTGGTGTGACTGGAAGCGGCAAGACATTTTCTGTTGCAAATGTCATTCAAAGAACTGGGAAAAATACGCTAGTAATATCACATAACAAGACTCTTGCAGCTCAGCTTTATTCTGAGCTAAAACAATTTTTCCCAAAAAATAATGTTGGATATTTTGTTAGCTATTATGATTATTACCAGCCAGAAAGCTATATTCCACAAACTGATACATACATAGAAAAAGACACCCAGATTAACGAAAAAATTGAAAAGCTACGACTAGAGGCAACTGCAATGCTTCTTTCAGGCGAGCCTACAATTATTGTTGCTACAGTGTCATGCATCTATTCACTTGGCTCACCACGCGAATGGGAATCAATGTCAATTATTGTAGAAAAAGGAAAAAAGGCTGAACGCTCTTCTCTTATAAAACAGCTAGTCAACGCCAGATATGAGAGAAATGATACAGAGCTTGTCTCAGGAAGATTTAGAATTAAAGGAGATACCATAGATATCATTCCTGCCTATTCTGACGATGTTGTAAGAATCTCAATGTTTGGCGACATGGTAGAAAAAATATCTGTCTGTGATCCTATTTCTCTTAAAGAGAAAAAAATTATACCACAAATCAAAATCTTTCCAGCAAAACACTATCTTGTTGCAAGTGATGTAAGAAAAACTGCGATAGAATCAATAAATGCTGAGCTCAAAAAAACACTACCGCAGCTAAGAGAGCTTGAAAGGCAACGACTTGAGATGAGAACAAAATATGATTTGGAAATGATTGAAGAACTTGGATACTGTTCTGGAATTGAAAACTATTCAAGACATTTTGATGGAAGAAATCCTGGAGAGCCAGCGTTTTGTTTGCTTGATTTTTTTGGAGATGATTTTTTACTTGTAATAGATGAATCGCATGTTACCCTTCCACAACTTCATGGCATGTACAAAGGAGATCATTCAAGAAAAAAATCTCTTATAGATTATGGGTTTAGACTTCCAAGTGCTTTTGATAACAGACCACTAAAGTTTGAAGAGTTTGAAAAATATATCAAAAACACCATTTTTGTTTCTGCTACCCCGAGTGCATATGAGAGAGAGAAAAGTTTTCTCATAGTAGAGCAACTCATACGTCCAACTGGTCTTGTTGATCCCAAAGTAGAGGTAAGAAAGACAGAAAACCAAATGGATGATCTAGTATCTGAAATAAAAAACAGAGTTGAAAAAAATCAACGTGTTCTTGTTACCACTCTAACAAAGCGAATGGCGGAAGATCTTGCAGAGTATCTTTCAAAAAAGCAAGTCAAGGTAAGATATTTGCACTCTGAGATTGAAAATCTGCAGCGAACTGAGCTGATACGACAGTTACGTCTTGGCGAGTTTGATGTACTAGTTGGAATAAACCTGTTACGAGAGGGCCTTGATATTCCCGAAGTCTCCCTTGTTGCCATCTTAGATGCAGACAAGGAAGGCTTTCTTAGGAACATTACTAGTCTAATTCAGACCTTTGGAAGAGCTGCAAGAAACATTGATGGTTCTGTGATAATGTATGCAGATACTATGACACAGTCAATGAAGCTTGCCATATCAGAAACTGAACGAAGAAGGGACAGACAGGTTGCTTATAACAAAAAAATGGACATAAAACCAGCCAGTATAGTAAAAGCAATTCCAGAGCAGACGGCAAAACTTGATGAATTAAAACACATGTCTAGAAGTGATTTGTTAAAACATGCCATTGAAACAGAAGATGCTATGAAAAGATTTGCAGAAGAGCTTGACTTTGAACGTGCAATAGAATTTCGTGACAAGTTGACGAAAATACAAAAAGAGTTGGGAAAATGATTGACAAATTAATAATTCGCGGTGCACGAGAGCATAATTTGAAAAACATCAATTTGGACATTCCAAAAAATAAAGTTGTCACTATAACTGGCCTTTCTGGTTCTGGAAAGTCTACTTTGGCATTTGATACAATTTATGCAGAAGGACAGCGAAGATACGTAGAATCTCTTTCTGCATATGCAAGACAATTTTTAGAAATGATGGACAAGCCTGACGTGGATTCAATCGAAGGGCTGTCACCTGCAATCTCAATTCAGCAAAAAACTACAAGCAAAAATCCACGATCAACAGTAGGAACAATAACAGAAATCTATGATTATCTTAGACTACTTTATGCAAGAATAGGAATACCACACTGTACAAAGTGTGGCAGAAGGATATCAAACCAGTCAGCAGAATCAATTTGTGAAGCTGTTCTTAAAGAATCAGACGGAAAAAACATTTTAATTTTATCACCATTGATTAGACGAAAAAAAGGAACATATGAAAAATTATTTGAGCAGATAAAAAAATCTGGATATTCCAGAGTCAGAGTGGACAATGAAATAGTAGAGCTAAATGGAGAGATTCCAACACTTGACAAACAAAAGTGGCACAATATAGAAATCGTAGTTGACAGGATAAAAGCATCAAAGGAAGAAAAAAGTAGGCTATTCGAGTCTGTCCAAAACGCACTAAAAGCTGGCAAGGGCTCGGTATTAATTTCAGGAGCAGACGAACGAATATTTTCCCAAAACAACGCATGTTCCTATTGTGGAATAACAATTGGTGAGCTTGAACCGCGAACGTTTTCGTTTAATTCCCCATTTGGAGCGTGCAAGACATGTCACGGCCTTGGAGTCAAGATGGAGTTTGACTCTGATTTACTTATTCCTGATAAAACAAAATCCATTTTGGATGGTGCCATAGTTCCATGGTCTGGAAGATTTTCTTCATTTAGAAGACAGACATTAAGAGATGTTGGCAAAAAGTGTGGTTTTGATTTGCTAACTCCAATAAATAAAATGAATCCAAAACAGTTGCAAATCATTTTGTACGGCACAGATGAAGTGGTAAAATTCTCATATGAATCCCAAACAACTGATTCAAAATGGCAATATACCAATATCTTCAGCGGAGTCATCCCAAGTTTAAATAAAAATTTTGTAGAAACGGATTCGGAATCAAAAAGAGAAGAGCTTAGAAAATTCATGCGTGAGACGCCCTGTAATTCTTGTATGGGCAGAAGACTAAAAGACGAAGTGCTTGCTGTTAGGATAAATGAAAAGTCAATAATGGACGTGTGCGACTTTTCCATTGATGCATGCTATAACTTTTTTCAAAGCCTCAAGCTTACAGAAACTGAAAAATATATTGCAAAATCTATACTAAAAGAGATACTTTCAAGACTGGAATTTTTGAAAAATGTTGGGCTAAACTATCTGACACTAAACAGGGTGAGTGCAACTTTGTCTGGTGGTGAATCACAAAGAATTAGACTTGCAACACAAATTGGTTCTAATCTTACTGGCGTACTATATGTTTTAGACGAGCCAACAATTGGACTTCATCAAAGAGACAATGCTAAATTAATAAAAACCCTAACAAAGCTTCGTGATCTTGGAAATACAATACTAGTAGTAGAGCATGACGAAGAAGTTATGCGAAATTCTGATTGGATAATTGATTTAGGACCAGGAGCAGGAGTTCATGGAGGCAGTGTAGTTTTTGAAGGAACAATACATGATATCCTAAACAATCACAAGTCAGTGACAGGAGAATATCTTAAAAATCATCATGCAATCAAGCTTGTCAAAAAGACGCGCAACCAACAAGGTAATCTAGTTGTAAAGGGCGCTGAAGAAAACAATCTAAAAAACATAGATGTAGAGTTTCCACTTGGTTTGATGATTGCAATAACAGGAGTTTCTGGGTCTGGCAAATCTACTCTAGTCAATGACATATTATACAATGCACTTTCTGCACACTTTAATATCGTATCAGAAAGGCCTGGCAAACACAAGCAGATACTTGGAGTTGAACACATAGACAAAGTAATTGGAATTGACCAATCTCCAATAGGCAGAACTCCACGCTCAAATCCTGCCACCTACATTGGCGTATTTACCCCAATACGGGAATTATACTCTAACACGGAACTAGCAAAGGAGCGAGGATACACACCTGGCCAGTTTTCGTTTAATGTTGCAGATGGAAGGTGTTTTGCATGCGAGGGAGATGGTGTTAAAAAAATAGAGATGCAGTTTTTGTCAGATGTCTATGTAATTTGTGATGAATGTAAAGGAAAGAGGTACAACTCTGAGACACTTTCTGTTCTTTACAAGGGAAAAAATATTTCAGATATTCTTTCCATGACGGTCGATGAAGTTTTGGAGTTTTTTTCAAACATACCAGCTATCAAGCGCAAGCTGCAAACAATTGCAGATGTTGGACTTGGATACATCAAGCTTGGTCAAGCTGCAACTACTCTATCAGGAGGAGAAGCGCAAAGAGTAAAGATTGCATCAGAGCTTTCAAAAAGAGACACTGGAAAAACAGTGTACATTTTAGATGAGCCTACAACAGGATTGCATTTTGCTGATGTACAAAAATTACTTGATGTCTTAAACAGGCTGGTAAATCTTGGCAATACCGTAATAATAATAGAGCACAACATGGATGTGATAAAAAACTCGGACTGGATTATAGACTTGGGTCCAGAAGGCGGAGACAGGGGAGGAAAGATGATTGCATTTGGCACACCAGAACAGGTAGCACAAAACTCTAAGAGCTATACAGGCCAGTACTTGAAGCGAGTTCTAAGGCATGACAATTAACATTTCCAAGATAACAATTCCGATACATTCTGGAATTTACATAATGAAAGATGACACTGGAAAAATAATCTATATTGGCAAAGCAAAAAATCTTAGAAATCGTGTAAGATCTTATTTTTTAAAAAACCAAAATTACAAGACACAGAAACTAGTTGAAAAAATATCAGACATTGAGTTTGTACTAACTGACAACGAAAGTGAGGCATTTTTACTTGAAGCCAATATGATAAAGCGATACAGGCCAATTTACAACATCGAACTAAAAGACCAGCAACGCTATACCTATCTTAGAATTACAAACGAAGAGTTTCCTCGTCTCATGGTGGCAAGAAGAACCAGAACAGGCGAGTTTCTTGGTGGCGGCAGGGTTTATGGTCCTTTTACGTCTGGAAGCTCAAAGATGCTTTCAATTGGTCTTTTACGAAAAGCGTTCAAGGTGCGAATATGTAAAAGGCTTCCAAAAGAGTCATGCCTAGAGTATCACCTTGGAAATTGTGAAGCGCCATGTGAATTCAAGGAAGCGCGTGAAAAATATGGTAAACACATTTCAGAACTAGAATCAATACTAAAAGGTAAACAAAGATTAGAAGATTTTCGTAAAAAGCTTGAAAATGAAATGAAGGATGCGTCTTTACGCCAGCACTATGAAATGGCAAAAGAAATCCATGAAACAATACACCGACTAGAAAACTTGCAGACAAGACAAAAAATGGAATCAACAAAAAACTATGACGAAGAATATTTTGGAATTATTATACAAGACCAGACAGCGCATCTGATGAGCTTTAGGCAAACAAATGGCGTAATTCGGGACAGAAACAGGTTTTCATTTGATCTTGTTGGGGACAATTCATTTTCTTCGTTTTTGTCACAATACTATTCCACAAATCCAATTCCAAAGTTTATTGTGACAAATGAACTTCCAGAAAAAAAAGACATCCTAGAAGAAGTATTTTCAAGAACTTTGGGCTTTAAGGTCAATATCATAGTTCCCTTGTCTGGCAAAAGAAAAGAAATGATAAAACTAATCATGAAAAATCTTACCTTATACCAGACAAAGGGTTCCGATCCAGCCCTCGTAGAACTGCAAGAAAAGCTTCACCTGGAAAATATTCCCAAAATAATAGAGTGCTTTGACATTTCAAACCATGGCATAGATTATGCAGTTGGTTCCATGTCACGGTTTGTTGATGGAAAACCAGACAAGTCAGGCTACAGGAAATTTAAGATAAAAACCATTCAGGGAAGAGACGATTATGCAATGATAAATGAGGTAATAAAAAGGCGCTATATCAGACTACGAAAAGAAAAAGATGAGACGCCAGACTTGATATTAATAGATGGTGGTAAGGGGCAGCTACGTGCAGCTTTGGATGCATTAAAAAATATTGGTAGTGAAATTCCTTGCATTTCATTGGCAAAAGAAAATGAGGAGGTGTACATTCCAAAAATAAAAGAGCCGCTAGTGATTTCAAAGAGTAATCAAGCGCTGAAAATTTTACAGTATGCAAGAGATGAAGCACACAGATTTGGTGTAGCTTACAATAGGTCTCTTCGCAAGTTTAACTAGAAAAATTCATCAAGCGAGTTTTCTTTTAATGGTTGTGCATCAAACCCCATCTTGACAAGATCATTTGCAAACTCTTCAACAAAGCCATGTATGGTATAGATTTTTTCAGGTGTGCATCTTTTTACCAGTTCAACAAGCTCGTTATAATCACAATGATCACTTAGAGTGATTGAATAATCGTGTTGCCTTGCAAATGAAAACCTGTTAGACTGTGCCCAGCCGCTAAATCCAATTGTTATTGCGTCATATTTTGTTTTCATGTGTTGTATAAACTGGTTTTTTGCACCCAAGTTTGGTGCAATCATGACCCATGGTTTTTTGTCAAGCAGTCCGTTTTTTTCAGCTTCAGTATGACCAATAGAATCTTTTAGATCAACTCCAAATTTTTTATACAAATCATTTACACGTTTTATAGAATCATGATAATATGGATTCCAGTGTGCAAACAAATATGACAAAATCTGTGCTTTGCCAAGCTCATACCCGAGCAAAATTACAGGTTTTCCTTTAGAATACATTTCAGAAATGATGCCGTTTACTTTTTTTATCGTCTCATCGATTTCAGGAAAGACAAACTCAGGCATGCCAAACGTGCACTCTGTGATGAGTACTTTGCATTTTGGAATCTTTGCTCCCTTCATAAAACCTCTGTCACGGGTACAAATGTCACCTGTGTAAAAGATATCACCAAATACAAGACCACGTGCACCCAAAATATGACCGGTATCTACCATGGAAAAATCCTCAAACTCTTCAACAAAGTTTTCTATGTTATAACCACGAAGCTTTGCAATCTCACTTGTCTGTCTTGTTGTTAAAAGTAGACCTCCGTTTTGATTGTGTAAATGATCTACGTGTGCATGAGAGACAAATGCTAGTCCGCCACTTGTAGCTCGTTTTGGATCAAGATGGATTTTCATTCCTTTTTGTATTGATACGATACCGTTTGATGTCATCTTGATGCTTTGTGCCAATTCCAAATTTCAGACAAACCTATTGGATATAAATGGCTAGATTGATCTGCGACTACATAGTGTATAATCAAATTTTTAGTATATGATTAGTAAAGTGTTTATTTACACAATAAAGTAGATCCAGTATGATCAACCTTGCCATCTTGATCTCTGGCCGAGGCAGTAACATGGAAGCCATCTTAAAATCAGTCAAGAAAAACAAGATTCCAGTAAAGCCTGTAGTTGTAATATCAAACAAGCCAGATGCCAAAGGAATCAAAATCGCACAAAAACTTGGTGTCAAGACTGTAATAATAGAAAGCAGCGGTGTCAAGGGCAGAAGTTGGGATTATGATAAAAAAATTGTTTCAGTCTTGGAAAAATACGGCGTTACTCCAAAAAATGGGCTAGTCTGTCTTGCAGGATTTATGAGAATAGTGAGTCCTGAGTTTATCAGGCATTTTAAAGGCAGAGTCATGAACATACATCCTGCAATACTGCCCTCATTTCCTGGCTTACATTCTCAGAGGCAGGCAGTAGAATATGGTGTCAAGTATTCTGGCTGTACGGTTCATTTTGTAGATGAAGGAGTTGATACAGGACCAATCATCATACAGGCTGTAGTTAAGGTAAAGAATAATGACACTGAAGAAAGCCTCTCAAAAAGAATTCTTACTCAGGAATACAAAATTTATCCAAAGGCTATCAAGCTTTTTGCAGAAGGAAAAATCAAGATAAAGGGAAGAAAAGCAGCAACTCATTGGGTTCAGACCTGTGAGAGTTTGATTAAATAGTAAAATACTGTGAAAAACTTGTATCTAAAAAATAGTTGTCACTCGTATATCATCAGTTCTTTTTCCTCAAGCATCGTGTGCAAGTGGTGTACTGCTTTGTACACGTCGGATTCCTTTTTTGCGCCCGTACATACTAATTTTCCTGATGCAAAAATCAAAATCACTGTTTTTGGATCAAGCATTCTGTGTATCAGGCCAGGAAATTGTTCTGGTTCATACATACTTCTTGGGAGGCTTCTTGC
>JBGPWD010000130.1:0-2905 GCA_041492015.1 Nitrosopumilaceae archaeon | reverse complement strand
GCTCTAAAATCTGAAAAAAGGTCTTTTATCAGCATGCCCACTAATAGAATACACTCACATATTATCTTTAAAAACCATATACAAAAATATCAATCCTGATAATCAAATTTATGCAACTATTAGGCAGGCTTGAGATCAAATCAAAAGAAAAATTGATCGAGTTTCTAAATAATCAAGAAACTGGAAGGATTTGCAGTATTGACAAGGATGGCTATCCGCAGATAATCCCAATGAATTTTGTCTATGTCAATGATGTAGTGTACATGCATTCTCACACCAAGGGTGAGAAACTTGAAAACATCAAGCAAAACCGCAAGGTTGGTTTTGAAGTAGACCAAAGCATAGATTTCCTTCCATCATATTTCACACACCCCACAGACGCCTCACAGGCAGACACACTCTACATTAGTGTAGTAATCAAGGGAACTGGAACAATAGTCACTGATAGAAAAGAAAAAACACTGGCCCTTAATGCATTGATGAAAAAATACCAACCCGAGGGAGGCTATGAGAGCATTAGTCCAGAGATGAAAGTCGTAGACGAAGTTGCAGTAATAAAGGTAGTTCCAATAACCATGCGTGGAAAATACAAGGTAGGACAACACCTTGAAAAAAGATCTCGTCTAGAATTAGCTAAAAAAATACTAGAAAGAAACACCCCTACTGCACAAAACACACTCAAACTAATGGGCATTTCACAGACAAAAGACGGCCTCGTTATTTCAGAAGAACCCTCCTGGTAGTCATACTGAAAGTACCATTGCTTTAAATTTCGTTTTTGTTGATTTGTTATGTTGTTAGAAAATCCAAGTTTTGAGTTAGTAGCAGAGTTCCAGCCCACAGGAGACCAGCCTCAGGCAATAGAACAACTAGCAGAAGGCGTACGAAAGAAAAAAATTCAAACTTTAATTGGCGTAACAGGAAGCGGCAAGACATTCACTGTTGCAAATGTCATTCAGAGAACAGGTAAAAACACACTTGTAATATCGCACAACAAAACTCTTGCAGCTCAGCTTTATTCAGAACTAAAGCAATTTTTCCCAAAAAACAATGTAGGATATTTTGTTAGTTATTATGATTATTATCAGCCAGAAAGTTACTTGCCACAAACAGACACATACATAGAAAAAGACACTCAGATTAATGAAAAAATCGAAAAGATGCGACTTGAAGCAACTGCGATGCTCCTATCGGGTGAGCCTACAATTATTATTGCTACAGTATCATGCATCTACTCTTTAGGATCACCCAAAGAGTGGGAGTCAATGTCAATTATTGTTGAGAAGGGAAAAGAAACAGGGCGCTCTTCTCTCATAAAACAACTAGTCAATGCAAGATATGAGAGAAATGATACCGAGCTTGTCTCAGGAAGATTTAGAATAAAAGGTGACACCATAGATATCATTCCCGCGTATTCTGATGATGTTATACGAATCTCAATATTTGGAGACATGGTGGAAAAAATATCTGTCTGTGATCCTATTTCACTGAAAGAGAAAAAAAGCATTTCACAAATCAAAATCTTTCCTGCGAAACACTATCTTGTTGCAAATGATGTTAGAAAAGTTGCAGTAGAATCAATAAAATCAGAACTCAAACAAAGAATGCCCGAGCTTAGAGAACTTGAAAGACAGAGATTGGAAATGCGAACAAAATATGATTTAGAAATGATAGAAGAACTCGGATACTGTTCTGGGATTGAAAACTATTCAAGACATTTTGATGGACGAAATCCTGGAGAACCCGCATTTTGTTTGCTTGACTTTTTTGGAGATGATTTTTTACTTGTCATAGATGAATCGCATGTTACAATTCCACAGCTTCATGGCATGTATCAAGGAGACCACACTCGTAAAAAATCTCTCATAGATTATGGGTTTAGGCTTCCCAGTGCTTTTGATAATAGACCGCTAAAGTTTGAAGAATTTGAAAAATATATCAAAAACACTATTTTTGTTTCTGCCACACCACGCGAGTATGAACGGACAAAAAGTTTTCAAATAGCAGAGCAGCTCATACGTCCAACTGGTCTAGTAGATCCTCAAGTGGAGATAAGAAAGACTGAAAACCAAATGGACGACCTAGTCATAGAAATCAAAAAAAGAGTTGAAAAAGACCAGCGTGTTCTTGTTACCACTTTGACAAAACGTATGGCAGAAGACCTTGCAGAATACCTGTCAAAAAAACAAGTCAAGGTGAGATACTTGCATTCTGAGATTGAGAACCTACAGAGAACCGAGATAATCAGACAGTTGCGTCTTGGTGAATTTGACGTACTAGTTGGCATAAACCTACTAAGAGAGGGAATTGACATACCCGAAGTTTCACTAGTTGCCATCCTAGATGCAGACAAGGAGGGATTTCTTAGAAACATAACCAGTTTGATTCAGACCTTTGGAAGAGCGGCAAGAAATGTTGATGGCAGTGTAATAATGTATGCAGATACAACAACCCAATCAATGAAAAATGCAATGCTAGAAACTGAACGTAGAAGAAACAGACAGATAGAATATAACAAAAAGATGGGCATAAGACCAACTACCATAGTAAAAGCAATTCCAGAGCAGACAGCAAAATTTGAAGAGTTAAAACACATGTCAAAGCACGACTTAAAAAAATATGCAATTGAAGTAGAAGCTACAATGAAAAGATTTGCAGAAGAGCTGGACTTTGAAAATGCAATAGAATATAGAGAAAAGCTTGCAAAAGTTCAAAAAGAGTTAGGAACATGAACGACAGATTAATAATTCGTGGTGCACGAGAGCACAATTTAAAAAACATCAATTTAGACATTCCAAAAAATAAACTTGTTACAATTACTGGTCTTTCTGGTTCTGGCAAGTCTACTTTGGCATTTGATACCATTTATGCAGAAGGACAGCGAAGATATGTAGAATCACTTTCT
>JBGPWD010000024.1:0-7759 GCA_041492015.1 Nitrosopumilaceae archaeon | reverse complement strand
CACTAAAGAACGACATGACAGTATCAGATGGTGATAAAATAAAATTTGGAAATTCGGAGATTACTGTTTTTCATACACCTGGTCATTCAAAAGACAGTATCTGCCTAGTTGGTGATGGGAAAATTTTCTCTGGCGATACACTTTTTGTTGGTAATTGTGGCAGAGTTGATCTTCCTGGTGGAAGTGCGAAGGAACTCTACCATAGTTTGTTTGATATTATTTGTAAAATGGATGAGAAACTAGATCTCTATCCAGGTCATAATTATGGAAGCTTGTCTTCTTCTACATTAGGGAAAGAAAAAAAGACAAACTTTGTTTTACAACCCAGAACCGAACAAGAATTTCTTGAATTTATGAATAGTGATTAAAAATTGCAAGACATCGAAATTTTAGGAAACATCCAAAAGGGAATTGAATTTGTTAAAAAAATCGAAAATAAAAAATTTATATTTTCATTGGTTATTTCATATACTGCTACTTGCGAGATACCGGGAATTACTGCTGCTGGGGCAAATCCTGACCTACTAAAGTTTACTGCTGCTGCAGATGCCGAGTTTCTTCATTATGGATATTGTAAAAGCATTGATGCAATTCCGATGACTCCTGATGGAAAGCCAACCCCTGCTCTGCTTACTAAAACTGCCCTGGAGGCTGCTAGTATACCTAGCTTTGTTGTTAATGCTGGAAGCAAAATTGTTCCAAAACTTCCATGTCTAGAAATTGGCTTGGAACCAGGAAAAAACATTGCACAAGAACCAGGACTTGATCAAGACTCGGTCAGAAAAGCTGTTGAATACGGAAGAATTGTAGGAAGGTCTCTTGGTTCTTCAACAGACTGTCTAATAATTGGAGAAAGTATTCCGGGAGGTACAACCACTGCTCTTGCAGTAATGACTGGGTTTGGAGTACAGGCTGCTGTAAGCAGTAGTATGCCAGAGAACCCATTGATGTTAAAAAAACAAACTGTACAAACTGCACTAAAAAGACTAGACTCTAAAGATCCGTTTGATGTGGTCTCACAATTAGGAGATCCTATGATTCCTACTGTAGCAGGAATACTTGGGGCAGCTTCAGAATCCACAAATGTAATTTTGGCAGGCGGCACACAGATGGCAGCAGTTCTAGCGTTTGCGAAACATATTGGTTTTAACGAAACAAATACTGCACTAGGTACTACTTCATATATCATAGATGATAAAACGGCAAATCTTGTAGAATTAGTAAAGCAAATCTCTGATATTCCAATACTTGTTGCAAAACTAAAATTAGGTGAATCACAAATTTCTGGACTGCGATCTTATGCAGAAGGATTTGTAAAGGAAGGTGCGGGAGCTGGCGGTGCATCAATTGCATGTATGTTAAAAACTGGTATCGGATCAGAAAAATTACTCTTGTTAACAGAAAGAGAATACAATAGAGTCACTTCACAGTAACAGACTTGGCTAAATTCCTTGGATAGTCTGGGTCTGTATCCTTTTCAAGCGCAGCATAGTATGCCAACAGCTGAATTGGAATTATCTCGATAAGTGGAAATAATGCTTCATTTATTGTTGGTATCTCTATCCAGTAATCATAGACTTCATGCGGTTTATCGGAAATTCCGATTATTTTTGCACCACGAGCTTTTATTTGATGAGCACTTGCTAAAGTATCCACATAAGTGGAATCATTGGGATTTATTATTATTACAAAGACGTTAGAATCCATTAGTGCCAAGGGTCCATGCTTTAACTCTCCACCTGGAAGCCCCTCTGCATGGATATACGTGAGCTCTTTTAGTTTTAATGATGCTTCTGAAGCAATTGCATAATGAATTCCTCTGCCCAGCACATAGATATCAGAAATAGTTTTGAGCTTTCTTGCAACATCCTGAATCTTGGTATGGTCAGAAAGTATCTTTGATACACATGCAGAAACATTCTCAAGATCTAATCCAATACAACCTCCACATAATTTGTCAGCAATTTTATACAGAATAGAAAGTTGTGATGTGAAACTCTTCGTGGCAGCAACACCGATTTCCGGTCCACAGTTCAAACCAATAGAGATGGAGGACATTTGTACTAGCGATGAGGTCATTATGTTAACAATAGAAATAATTTTCGCTCCTTCTTTTTGGGCAATTTTTATAGCTTCTAAAACATCTGCACTCTCACCACTTTGAGAAAGTGCGATAAGAATTGATTGTTGATCAAAATTATTTGGAGAATGTGCAACTTCACTAGATAAGATTGGTTCTACTTTTATTTTTGCATACTTTGAAAAAATGTGTTTTGCCACAAGAGCTGCGTTATAACTTGTACCACTTCCTGTCAAGTAAAGATTCTTTGCATGTTTTACAAATTCAGTGGTCAAATCAAGCTCCATCTTTGTGGTGTCTCCTGCTTTCAGTATGGTATCTGGCTGTTCAGAAATCTCTTTGAGGGTAAAGTGCGCGTAATCCCCTTTGTATGCATCAGCAAATTCTTTTGAAACTTTAGTTATCTGATGTTGTACGGGATTACCATCAAAGTCAAAGAATTGAATTCCATTTAGATTAATGATGACAAACTCTAGGTTATCAGGATAAATCACTTCGTCTGTGTGCTCTATAAATCCTAAAACATCACTTGAAATGAAATAACCGTTTTTTCCAACTCCAATTATTAGTGGTTCATGAAACCTTGCTGCTGCAAGTGTTCCATCTTCAAACACAGCAACAAAAGCATAGTTTCCTTTCAATGCTGCGACAGTTTGAATCATGGATTCTTTAACGTCTTTTGTTTGATCAAAATTGCGCTGCAAAAGATTTGCAATTACCTCACTATCTGTTTCACTTTTAAAGGAATATCCTTTTTGTTGCAAGTCTTTTTTTAATTCTGCAAAATTATCAATTATTCCATTATGTACTATGGCAACTTCGCCAGAACCTGATGGATGTGGGTGTGCATTTGTTTCAGTTACACCACCGTGTGTTGCCCATCTTGTATGTCCGATACCTACAGAACCAGATAGCATGTCAAGCTTTACTGCATTGTTTACTTCTGCAACTTTTCCGACACCTTTTCTTACAGTAATTTGATTTCCTGAAATTGTGGCAACGCCTACACTGTCATATCCTCGATACTCCATGCGTTTGAGTCCTTTGACAAGAATAGGTGCAGCAGAACCGTCACCAAGATAACCAATAATTGAGCACATATTATAATCCTACATACCTTCGTGATAATAATAATTGCGTGTAAGTTATCTTACTCTTGTGGTTGTTCTGTTGTAACAGATTCAACTTCTTGTTTTTTTGGTTGTCCATAGTCTATGCCTGGAGCCAAATGAATTTGGTTTTCTTCTTCTACTTTAACCGTGTATGAAGGAACTGTAACTATCCTATCTCCTATCATTACATGTCCATGTACCACTGCCTGTCTTGCTTGATATGGACTTTTTATCAAACCTCTTTTCTGAACCATGGTTTGTAATCTACGTGACAGTAAATCAGTTACTTTCAAATTCAAAACGTCATCAAGTGTAGAGTTTTCTCTTACAAATCCTACTCTAGTTAGTGATTTCATTAAAGTCGGTTCTTTTTTTTCTCTTACTTCTTGAGTTAAAGCCAAAAGTGATCTGGCTTGTTTTCTTACTCGCGATAATTCTGTATGAGCTTTCCAAAGTTCCCTTTTATTTTTTAATCCAAAAGTTCCTACAACATAAAGTTCCTCATTTAGTAAATCGTAGTTTAGTGGACGTTTTGGTTTTCTCCAAATTTTTCGTGGATTCTTAGGATCTCCCAATCAAATCACCTATTTTGTCGGTTTCTTCTCCGCAGGTTTTCCAGCAGCAGGTTTTGTATCTTTTGCTGGAGCAGCTGCACCCTTTGCTGGAGCAGCTGCACCCTTTGCTGGAGCAGCTGCACCCTTTGCTGGAGCAGCTGCACCCTTTGCTGCACCTTCTGCTGGAGCTGCTGCACCTTCTGCTGGAGCTGCTGCACCTTCTGGAACTGCACCAGGTGGAAGAATTTTACCTCCTTTGCGAACTCCAACTGCACCGCCCTTCCTTCCAGTTGTACGGGTACTCTGACCTCTAACTTTTAATCCATAAGTATGACGAAAGCCTCTCCAACTGTTTGTATTTTTTTCTCGTTCAATATCATTTCTAACATTAAATTCTATATCCGAAGTTATCAAGTGTAAGTTCTCTCCAGAATCCATATCTTTTCTTCTATTTAGAAACCAAGAGGGAATGCTAATTGATGATGGGTCTCTCATGACCTTTTCTATTTGCTCGACTTGAGATTCTGTGAGAAATCCGATATTGCTATTCTGGTCTATTTTAAGAACATCTAAGATGGCTTTAGCAAAGTTGTAACCTATTCCTCTTACTTGGCTAACTCCTATGATCATTTTTTTTGCTCCAGGAACATCCTTTCCCGCAATCCTAACAATGTGTCTGTATTCTTGTGAAGACAAGTAAAACAAAATTTCCTATAACCCCGATAAAAACCATGCTAAAGTAAACAATACTTTAAATCGCATTCAGGCTAATTTAGTATATTGACGCAGGAACTTGAAAATCTTGTAAGACGAAGCTATTCTTCAATTCCAAAATACACCGAAGTAATGGCTGGTCTCCCTGAAGATTATAAACAGATTAAGACTCTTGGTGATCTTTTAGAAATAAACTACAAGCTTGTAGGAGCTAAAGAACAACTTAGACAAAATCTGATTTTAAAAATGCAAACAAATGGAATAAAGTATCCTGAAATTATTGGATTTGAAGACGATGTAATTCCTGCACTGGATAGAGCAATCTTGGCATGTCATGATGTTATGTTAGTAGGGCAAATTGGCCAAGCAAAAACAAAGATTGCTCAAACCATTTCTAAGAATCTTTTATCACCAATTCCAGTTATTAAAGGAAGTATAACCAATGATACTCCAATGGATCTACCTCAAGACGAAATGATTTCATTATTAGAAGATAAAGAAAGTACGGCATCTATTCCAAAGTTTTACGTGGACTCTGAAAGTATAGAAAAAATTCGTAACAATAAACTTGATACTAAAATTGATTGGGTTGAGGGCAAAGATAGGTACAAGTACGTACTTGCAACACCAGACATCTCAGTAAAAGATCTTGTTGGGCAGATAGACGCTATTAAAATTACAAAAAAAGGAACAGAGATGTATCAAATTGAATCTTATTCGCCAGGCCAGTTAATGCAAGCTAAACATGGCCTCTTTTGTATAGACGAATTGCCTGTACTTGATACGAGAAAACAGGTTGCATTACTTTCTGTTCTTCAGGAAGGTAGGTTTACCACTGGTGCTTATCCAGTGATATTTGAACCAAAGACTATCTTCTTTGCTACTGCAAACCCTATTGATTATACACATTCTGGCAAAATAATAGAACCTCTTTATGACAGACTAAAAAGTCACATTCACACTCACTATCCAAAATCTATAGAAGAAGAAATGTTAATTATAATACAAGAAGCAAAAATTTCAAAATCATTTATTCCAATTTTTATGCTAAGAATTTTAGTAAGAATAATTCAGAATGCTAGGGCAAGTAATGAAATCAATCAAGACAAGGGAGTAAGTGTACGTATGGGCATACATAGTCTGGAACTTTTAGTTGGTGAAGCTGAAAGAACACGTGCTATATCACATAAAATGTTGGCTATTCCAAGACCGTCTGATATTTTTTGTATAAATCAAGCTACAAAGTTTGAACTTGCAGAAATGGATGATACAATTGTAAATAGAGAAAAGGTTCTCAAAGATTTAATCTCTGTTTCTCTCAAGGAGACCTCACTTGAATACATAAAAGGGACGGATCTCCCCACTTTGGAGAAGATAAAGCAAGAATTTACTGGCAAGACCTTCCAAGTTTCTCAAAAAATTTTAGGATTAAACAGCATGCAAATTTCCTACGAAAATCAGCTAAGAAATTTTGAAACCATGCGAAATATCATAGAAATAATATATGAAAAAATATCTGGAGAACAAAAAGAGTTTGAGAAAAAAACACTGCAATATAACATACAAACTGAATCTATCACAATATCAGAAAATGCAAAAAATGAACTTAGAGCAGCAATAACAGAGATGATTTTGGAAGGATTATGCTGGTTAGAACCTAAAATTCTTGATAAGAAAGAGGCTGGTTTTGTTGCAGCCTAATACAAAAAACTTTGTTTATTTTTTAAATCAAGAGAATGAGAATAAAAAATCTGATACAGAAGTATCAAACAATATGCTTCAAAATATTCTACAAACTATGGCAAGGCAAGTACTAAAAGAAAAAACACCAAATGTTCAGGATCTTGATCGCATATTACAAGGGGTTATACAACAATACAATGAAAATTCAGTAGAAGAAAACCAAAAAGAAAAAGAAACAAGCATTCAGGGCTCAGGAGAACCAATCACAAAATACCTACAAAAAATTGGGTATCTTAAAGACAAAAAAAAATGGTTAACAAACAAAGCATTTTTTGAGATTGGTGGAAAACTTCTTCATGATGTAATGAAATCAATTAGTGAGGGGGGATTTGGATTCCATGAAACAAAAAATGTTGGTACAGGCAGCATCATAATGGATACTACAAAAAAACTAGAAATCGGTGATGATATCAGAAATCTTAACGTTCCACAAACAGTACTAAATTCGATTCAAAGAATTACAAAAAAGTTTTCAGAGGTTAAATTTCCAATTACTCTAAATCTTGATGATTTTGAGGAATTTGAGACAATAGAAGAGAACAAAGTTGCTGTTGTATATTGCATTGATCTGAGCTCTACGATGAAGTATTCAATCAGCTCAGGAGAAGGTAGTAGGATAGAAGCTGCAAAAAAAGCTCTTTGGGCGTTGTATGTTCTAAACAAAAAGTTCTTTCCTAATGATTCTATCTATGTGGTGGGTTTTGGTTCTCTTGCTTCAGAAGTAATCCCTTATGACATTCCATATTTGAAAACATATGATGCAAATGACAACTTTTTGCATTATACAAATTATCAAGCAGCGCTTAGGTTAGCAATGAAAATTTTGAAACGCGACGGATCTAAAAATAAAAGAATCGTGATGATAACAGATGGTCAACCAAGTGCTTGTTTTATTGACAATGAATCACAAAAAAAAGACATACTTTCAGATAAACCATACTCACACTTTTACGTGCCTGATGAATCTACGCTTTTGAAACTACAAAATGACCATGATATCAGATTGGACGTAGGAGGTGAAACGGTCTATCTTTGTTACAGGTATAGACAAGTTGATCCAGTCATTGATGACAAAACTTTGTTTGAAGCAAAAAAATGTAAACGTGAGGGCATTGAAATTGATACTATTATGGTAAGTGAAGAAATTGAACTTTTGAGTTATGTAGAAGGATTAGAGAGACAGCTTAAAGGAAGGGCATATTACATCAACCCTGAGAACATTGATAAGATATTGATTACCGATTTTATTTCGAATAAAAAGAAAATACTGAGCTCCAAGCAGGCCTGGTAAAAATGGATGAAACTTTTGACAAACGAAAAATGATTGAAATTTTAGTAGATCCAGATGTATCTATTATATTATCAGAACTTGAAGATGGAGGCAAAGAATCTGTCTATCTTACACAAAAATTGCAAATATCAGATACCGAGATAAAAAAAAGGTTAGCGTATGTAATACAACATGGTTTTGTGATGATAAATAAAAATGAAAATAAAATCATCTTCACAGTTGACAAGGAAAAACTAAATAAAATCATGGAGATGGACGAAAATTT
>JBGPWD010000074.1:0-4511 GCA_041492015.1 Nitrosopumilaceae archaeon | reverse complement strand
CATAACAACTCCAGGTTTTGCAGATTTCATCTCCAAGTCTTCTGTATCCAATTTTTAGAAGATCACTTTTTGATAAACCAGCGATAAAAGGGGTCCACACTCTGATCTTCTTTCTTAGACCCTCCTTTATTCCATCAATCTCACCTTCGTTAAATGCTTGCTCGATTAATCTAGTAAAGGAAGGTCTACAATCAGGATATCTTTGATCCCCCTTATGTGCACCATATGCTACCAATTGAGCATTTTTTGAAAATGCCCATGCAGAAGCAATTGAGAGAAAAACAGCATTTCTTATAGGAACTACTACAGAATAATCAAATTTAGAAGGAATTTTCATTGTTGAGTTTGTGAGCACGTTTGTTTTCTCGTAGAGTCCTTTCATGAATTCAATATTTACAATTTTATGCTCTTTTAATTTTAAAATTTTTGCAAAATATTTTGCCAACGTTATTTCTTGATTTGCCTTTTGACCATATGAAAAAGTAATTGCATAAAGCTCAAACCTTGATTGTAAATGTATTGCTGTACATACAGAATCTAATCCTCCACTGAAAACTATTATGGCTTTTTTCAATTAGAAGGCAGTTATTTTATGCCAAATAAATTGCTTGATTAGGCAATTGCAAGTAGTGCTGCACCACATAATACTAGGAGTGCACCTATGCCAACGCGAATTATCCCGCGCTTTTGCACAATTTCTTTAAAATACAAAATTCCCCACGATACCGCAAAGAGAGTGGCTGTTTGAGAAATTGGATATGCAATGGTTATACCTATCAAACCTATGGCGACTAACACAGACAAACTACCAATATTAAAAAGAGTTCCAGAAATGATGCCAGCAACAATCTCTTTTTTGATAAATCTTCTTGCAAAGAAAAACAATGGCATGCCTATTACAAAAATGGAAAGACTAGATGAAAAAAATCCTGATTGGAGAGTATGAGTTACTTGCATTGGAATTACGTAAGAGCCTCCTATCAAACCTCCAGCTGCTGCTATGATGTAGCCTTTTTTTTGTATTGATGGATTTCTAGCACCGTTAGACACAAATGGTAATCCACTTAATAGAAATCCTATTGCTACTAATGCAAGAATTAATGAATCAAATTTTTCACCAAAAAATAATATTCCCCATGTAAATGACGTTATGATACTAAAACCTGCAAGAAATGGAGACGTTCTTGCGAGTCCTATTAATCTGACAGCATATAGGGCCAAGAGATTTCCAACTGTCCAAATAATGCCAGATGCGATACCGCTTGGTTCTATTCCAAAACCCCAGAAAAAACCGATTGGTATAGCAAAAAGAAGAACGCCTATTGAAGTTGCACCTTGTAGTTGCCAGACATTTGTGATGCCTACTTTTCGAACTGGTACAAAAAAAGTCCCCCAGCTTATAGCTGCAAGAGCAGCAAAAAGCAGACCCAAATATATCAAATTAGTTTCTTTGTAAGATGTGTATTATAACTCGTTTTCTATTATTATCAGTAATACATCTAAAGTTTAATTTGTAGAACACTAATTTTTTGTCATGGATTCAAAATATCTCGAGGTTGAAAAAGATGGTGAAATTGTATTGATCACCATAAATAGACCAGAGAAACTTAACGCAATGAACCTTGAAGTAATGGATGAATTTATCTCAGTTTTGGATAATTTAGAAAAAGATTCATCAAAAGTAATTATTATTACTGGTGCTGGACAAAGAGCCTTCTCTGCTGGAGCTGACATTGAATATATGAGTAAGATAGGATCAGCGGAAGCAGAAAAATATGCATTGAGAGGCACGAAGTACTCAATAAAATTGAAAAATTAGAAAAACCAGTCATTGCAGCAATTAACGGTTATGCCCTTGGTGGTGGTTGTGAACTTGGACTTGCCTGTGACATTAGGTTTGCTTCTCCAAATGCTCAACTTGGCCAACCTGAAGTTACAATAGGTATATGCCCTGGATGGGGTGGTACCCAAAGACTTTTACGAATTATAGGACCTTCTAGGGCAAAAGATCTAATATTTACCGGTCGAAGAATTGATGCAGAAGAAGCTCTTGTGATGGGTTTGGTGAACAAAATAATTCCAAATGAAAACCTTATTTCAGAATCAAAAACATATGCAAGAAATATAACAAAAAACAGTAGTTTTGCTGTTGGTATTTCAAAGATGCTTGTTAACAGAGGAATGGATACAAATCTAGATACGGGTTTGAAGCTTGAAATCTATTCGTGGTCACTATGCTTTTCAAGTAAAGAAAGAGAAGAAAGAATGCGAGCATTTGTAGAAAAAAAATAACTATAATATTATTGCTCCTTTGCTTGGTCTACATACAACTGTTTGGCATTTTGTTTTTGCAGACTTGAATCCTGCTTCCATGGCAGCACAGATTTTTTTTGCATTTGAAGTTTTTGAAGCAAAGGCAATAACAGATGGGCCTGCACCACTAATTGTAAAACCAAGTGCACCTGCATGAAGGGCATTTTCTTTAACTTGAATAAATCCAGGAATCAAATGTTGCCTTGCAGGTTCAACTATTATGTCTCTTACAGAACTTCCAATCATCAATGTATCCTGCTTCATAAAACCTGCTGTCATTACTGCAGCATTTGAGAGATTGTGTATATGATCTGAAAGCTTGACTTGTTTTGGTAAAACACTCCTAGAAACCTGAGTCTTCTTTGGTGGAATAATGAGTTTTGGAATTGCAACACAAAGCACCAAATCCTTTGGCGGTTCTATTCTTATGATATCAAGGGGATTTGTTCTTACTATGACAAAACCACCAAGTATCGAGGCTGCAACATTATCATAATGAACAGATCCTGCACTGGTTTTTTCTCCCATCCCAGCAAATTCTACAAGGATTTTTGTATCAAGATTAAGATCAAATAATGCGTTAAAAGCTACAGCGGCAGCAGCAGCTGATGCTGCACTACTTCCCATTCCAAAGCCTACTGGTACACCTTTTTTAATTTTTAGAACAAGACCAGATTTGATCTTGAATTTTTTTGCCATTTCTTTTATTACTAATCCTGCAGAATTTTTTTCTGGCACAAGAGGAATCAAGTCAAAGCTTTGGATTTTAATCCCATTGTCACTCTTCTCGAGTTGTATTTTATCAAAATACGCGTCAAGTGCAAGTCCAAAAACATCAAATCCAGGACCTAGATTTGCAGTAGAAGATGGAGCTTTTACAACAATTTTAGAAGCCACTATTCTTCTACCTCTTCTCCCAAGTTAAGAATTCTGCTCAAAGCAGCCTCAAGGTTAATCATTCCATCACCAGTTGCATTTGAAACTGGGATTAATCCTTGTGAAAATCCACCAAAATTTAAACCTCTTAAAATATTCATCACAAGGGTATAACTTTCACCATCAGACTGTTTGGCTATTGCATCTTCAAGACTACCTAGATTTGAAGACCACTTTAGAATATCTCTCATCCTATCTTCGATAAGATCAATTTTTGTTAAAACATTAATGAAAGGTAAGTTTAGCCGAAGTTTGATTGATGAAGCAAGAAGTGCCATTGAAACAAAATTAGTTGGTGTGGTAACAAGTGAGCCATCATGTAGAAATATTCCAGCTTTTTGTTCAACAGTAAAATTTTGTACAAAAAAGGGACCGCTTGTTCTGTAGGCAAAAAGTTCTATTTGACCAGGTGTATCAACTATTAGATAATCCGGATTTACATTATCGACGTCTCTCTGCAGATCATCAATTTTTGATGCAATTAGATCACTTGCCATTATCATTGCACCATTGGGTCCCAAATCATACTGTCTCATTATTGAGACAAGATCCACATAATCTCTAACATCAACATCACAAGTATAAGGTAAATTTTCTACTCCTGGATCCAAATTTAAAACTCCAACAAAATTACCGTTCTTTGTATAATAATCAAATAAGTTAGCACTTAGTAATGATTTTCCGGAACCGGCAGTACCAATAATAAAAATAGCCTTCATTTTGACTAATAGCTATTTTTATGCTCAGCTTATATTTCCATCCCTGAATAATGCATACAATGAATTGGAAAATCTTGGCAATTCCAGTTAGTATAATTCCGTTTGTTTTAATTGTCGTTTTCTTTAAAATAAGTCCTGATTCTCTTTTTGCGATAGGTCTTCTTCCTTTTGTTGGTGCTGCACTTGTTATGTGTTGTAAATTGTTTACACAAGGTCTCAAATTCAATTATTTAGTAAAAAAATTTCTTGGACCTGTAGGGACTAATTGGAAAACGATTTCGGTAAGAATTGGAAGCGAATTTGTTACATCTACTACCCCATCATTTGTAGGCGGAGAATTGGCTAGAATAATGTGGCTAAATAAGAAAGGCATTCCAATTGGTAAAGCATCCTGGGTCACGATAATGGAAATTGTTACCGAAGTACTAGTAGCAGGAATTTTTGCTCTTACTGCAGCTGCATTTTCATTTCTTAATGGTGCGTATGTTATTGGGATTGCAATAGTTGCAATAAGCCTACCTGTTACGGGATTGTGGTCTACAT
>JBGPWD010000166.1:0-2290 GCA_041492015.1 Nitrosopumilaceae archaeon | reverse complement strand
GAAACGATAAAACCAAACCAATAGGCGTACTATTTGGTGTTTTGGCTATAGTTGCTATTGTGACCCTAGCTCCTCATGCCTTTGCACAAGAGAACCCAGCTGGTGTAGGACAACAAGGTGGAATCCCTCTTGGTGGTCCATATGGTACTCCACAACCTACGGATCAAGGACAAGCTCTTGGATTGGGAGTAGGAATGGCAGCAGCTGCAGTTGCGACTGGTACTGGAATTTGGTCAATATACCGACGCTGATAAGATTAAAGGACTAGATTTCTAAAACTCTAGCCATCTTCTTTTTTATATTCATCAACCGAAGGTAACAGTTCCAAAGATCATCATCTTGATTAAGAAGCGGTACCGTACAATGACCAAAATAGTGTCTGAGTCTTACCAAACTCGCTACTTTAGCTTAAGGAATTCTTTTTTCTATTTCTTTTCTAACGAATTTAGCAATATCTAATTTCTTCTTCCATCCTGATTGAATCGTTTTTTTTGAATCTACAATAATCACGTTGTTGTAATCAGGATTTTCTTTGTATTTTTTTAATCCAATATCATTTGCAATTATAAGATCAGCATTTGATTCTTTTAACTTCTTTCTTGCAGCACTGATCATATTCTCTTTAGGCAAATTAGTTTCTGCCTTAAATCCTACAAGAAAAACATTTTTCTGAATTTTCTTAATTTCATCAATGATTTTTGGAGCTCGTTTTAATTTTAATACAATTTTAGCAAGATCACTTTTGATCTTCGTTTTACTTGGTTTTTCCAGAGTATAGTCCGATGCTGCAGCAGCCAAAATAATAATATCAAATTTCTGCTTCATCTCTTTTTTTACAGCATTTAGCATTTCTTGGCTTGTTTCAACTCTTATGACTCTGGCCCCTTTAGGCGGGGTTTCTGTTCCCGGACCATAGATGAAAGTTACTTTTGCACCTGAAGAAATAAGCTCTGATCCCAACAAAACACCCGTCTTTCCAGAGCTTTGATTCGTAATTACTCGTACTGGGTCGATGTATTCTATGGTAGGACCTGCAGTGATTAGCACTTTTTTCCCTCTCAAAATAGGCGAAGAACCAAACTTTTTGCGAACAAAATCAAGCACTTCCTCAGGTTCTGCAGCTTTTGCCTTGCCCTCTACAAAACTTGGGGCAATAAAATCAACTTTCTTTTTTAGAAATTCAATGTTTTTTGTTACTGCAGGATTCTCATACATGGCTTCATGCATGGCAAGTGCAATAACAATTGGTATCTTGGAGCCTAGTCCAACACTTAAAACAGTAGAGATCGGCGTGTCATCAATTCCATTTGCTAATTTTCCAAGTGTGTTTGCAGTACAAGGATAAACTACAATCAGGTCAGATTGCTTGTAATCTGCAACCTTGATGTGTTCAAGATCGCCTGTAAGCTTTGTAATTACTTCATTTCCTGTTGCCCACTTGAAATAGCTTGGCTTGATTAGATCAGTTGCGGCTTTGCTTGCAACACAGGTAACATTTGCACCATGTCGCATAAACAATCTTGCAAGCTCAATTGCCTTGTATGCCGCAACACTTCCAGATATGCACAAGACAATTTTTTTTCCAGCAAGCTCAGTACCATCTGAGCTAACAATATCAAGTGATGGATGCTTACTCAATTTCTTTTTTCAACCTTTCAAGCTCAGATTTATCCATCGAAAAAGAGTGTTCATTTGTAGGAAACTTGCCTGAAACTACATCATTTTTGTAAGATTCAACAGCCTTTACAATTTCGCAAGAAAGCTCAAGATATCTCTTGGCAAACTTTGGTTTTATTTTTTCATACAATCCTACCACATCATGAAACACAAGAACCTGCCCATCACAATCTGGTCCAGAACCAATTCCTATTGTTGGAATGTTGATAGAATTTGAAATAATCTTTGATACTTCTTTTGTAACCATCTCCAAAGCAATGCTAAAGGCTCCAGCCTCTTCTAGTACTTTTGCAGACTCGATTAGCTTTAGTGCAGCATCTCTTGTCTTTGCCTGAACCCTGTAGCCTTCCTGTAGGGTAGTAGTTTGAGGCTGAAATCCAATATGACCCATTACTGGAATACCGACTTCGACTATTCCTCTCACAGTATCTTTTATCTCAAGACCGCCTTCTAGCTTGACTGCATCTGCTCCTGCCTTGATTAGTCTACCAGAGTTTTCTATTGCCTGAGATTTACTTGCCTGGTATGACATGAAAGGAAGATCTGCTACAACCATTGCATTTTGTCTTCCTCTTGCAACAGCTTCTGTAAAAAAACACATCTGTTCCATTGT
>JBGPWD010000007.1:0-11166 GCA_041492015.1 Nitrosopumilaceae archaeon | reverse complement strand
TGGAAAAGCAGTAGCTACTAGACTACTCAGTACTGGTCACAAAGTAATTGTTTACAATAGGACAAAAAACAAAGCCGAATCCTTAAAAAACATAGGAGCAATTGTTGCAGACACCCCTAAAGATCTAGCGCAAGCTTGTGACCTTGTTATAACTATTGTAAAAGACTCGGAGGCAGTAGAATCTGTCTCATTTGATAAAAATGGCATCATAGATGGAAAACATGATGGATTAACAGTTGCAGATATGAGTACAATAAACCCGATTTCTTCACAAAAAATAGCAAAAAGATTTTTAGAAAATGGAATAGCAATGATGGATATTCCAGTAATGGGCGGTCCAAATCTTGCAGAAAAAGGTGAGCTTGTAGTCATGGTAGGAGGAAAAAAAGAAGTTTATGAAAAATACAAGCATGTCTTTGATCATATAGGAAACAAGACATTCTATTTGGGAGAAAATGGTTCAGGACATGCAATGAAACTTGCGATGAATTTGCAAATATCATTACTTGCGTTGGCTTTGTCTGAAGGAATTACACTTGCAAAGAGATCTGGGCTTGACCCCCAGTTGTTTTTAGAAATTCTTAACTCAACATATTTCAAAACAGGTATGAGTGTATTAAAAGGTCCCAAGATGATAAATGGGAACTTTGATCCTAGCTTTACTTTGAAAATGATGAAAAAAGATCTTGATACAATAAACAATACTGCAAAAGAATTTGGTACATCTCTACCCATGGCAACATTAGCAAATGAGATTTATCAAAATGCAGTTACTGATGGCCTTGGTGAACTTGATTATACCGGAATTCTTACCTTCATAGAAAAAATAAGCAAGTTATAAAAATAAGAACTATTTTTCTTCTGGAGGTTTTATTTTTCTAAAATTTACATATATACCTATGTCATAAACAATTTTTAACAAACCTCCAACCACAAATGGCGCTGATAACGACAAGGATTGTATAATTACACCAGCAAGGGACGGACTAGCTGCCTGGGCTATGTTTCTTGATGTATTAGTTATGCCAGCAGCTGCTATCCTTTCGTCTTCGTCAACTACAGCTACAATGTATGACTGTCTTATTGGCACATCCATCTGTGAGAGACCCATTCTTGCAAGATATATGCCAATGGCTATTGGAAACGTAGGAGCAAATGCTAGTAGTATAAGCAAAATATTTGATGGTATGTGAGTAAATACCATGGTATTTATCAAACCAATCTTGTATGCGATTTTTGTTGCAACTAAAAAAGAAAAGGCAGTAAGGACTCCCGCAATAGAGAAAATGTAAGACAGTGTGGTAAGGTCTGCCCCAAATTTTGAAAAAAACCAAAATGATACTATACTTTGAATTACAAATCCGCCTGCAAAGGAATCTACAGCAAAAAGAGAGGATAGTTTGGTAATGATTCCTTTTGATTTTGGTGATATACTACGAATTGATGTCTTTTTGACATCTCTTACTTCTAGTTCAATTTTCTTTGAAAGAAAAAAGTAGATTCCTACTACTATGATAGCACAGATACTATAAAAAAGAAAGAGGGATCTGATTGATTCTATTTGATTTAATCCGTATGTTTTTTGAATAAACTGAGGTAATCCAGAAAGCAAAACTCCAGCAGACATTGCAAATGTTCCAGCCATGTTATAGACAGCAAAAATCGTGTTTCTTTTTTTGATATCTTTAACTGTTTGTGGAAGTATAGCTTGTTCTATGGACAAAAACGCACCTACTTCTGTTCCAGTTACATTAATTGTGCCAATAAGAGCAGATGCAATTAATGCCACATAGTTATTTGTTAAAAGAAAAATTGCACCTGAGATAGCCATCAAGACGGCATAAATTATCAGGATTTTTTTCCTGCCAAACCTGTCAGCATAAAAACTTGCAAACAAATTAAAGATCACGCTGTTTGCTAACGTTGCTGTCAAAACTATTCCAATTAAAATCTCGTCAAATCCAATTAATTTTAGATATATTGCAAGTACGATGCTAAGAAAACCATATGAAAAAGTTCTAACTATTCTTGCAGTTAAGAGTAACTTACCATCTCTTGAAACCCAATCAAGAAAAGCCATCAAGTACCAAGTTTAGCCTTGTGTTTTTCTATATCCAGCATTTCCACCTTTTTGAAAAGAGGTGATGAGATTCCAATTTTATGATTAGCAGATACGGACAAATCTGACATCGAGTCCCATTTTTGTTCAGAGACTTTACCGCTAAGATTTAGTTGAACCCATATTTGCTCAGATGATTCTGGCAGGAACGGATAAAGTGCTATTGCAATACTGCGAACTGCGTTTACTGAAAGGTAAATGCAATTGTTTGTACCCTTTGCGCCTTTCCATGGCTCCTTTTGTTGGAAATATTGGTTAAAGTGAGCAGAAAATTCTAGTATTCTTTTGAGTGCCTTGTCTAGGTTGTTTTGTTCCATTAATGGACTTAAATCATTTACTAGATTTTTTATTTTGTTTTGAGCTTCCAAATCACTAGAATCAAATTCTTCTGTTTGTGGAACTATTCCATCAACGCTTTTTTGAGTAAAGCCTAATGCACGGTTAACAAAGTTTCCTAGATTCCCAATTAGTTCAGAGTTTATTCTTGCAGCAAATTCTTCCCAATCAAAATTAAGATCATCTTGGCTATGCGGTGTAATTAACGTCAAGTAAAATCGCAGATAATCAGCAGGATAAAGACTAAGAAAATCTTTAAGACCAATATACCAATTTCTGCTCTTTGATATTTTTTTTGCCTGCAACATCAGATGCCCTCGTGTTGGAACATAATCCGGCAACTTGTACTCTTTTTTTATTCCAATTCTCATTGCAGGTAAAAACAGATAATGGTGATATACAATGTCTTTCCCAATAAAATGGTAAATATCTGCAGAATTCCAAAATTGCTTTCCATCAATTCCTTTATCGGTAAGAAATTTAATTGTGGAAGAGATGTATGCAAGGTGGTTATCAAACCAACCATAAAACACCTTACCTTCTGCCTCAGCAAGTGGAATTGGCACTCCCCAGTGTATGTCTCGTGTGATATCCCAGTCTACAAGTCCCTCTTTAATCCAATTTTGAACGTATTTTTTGACATCTTTTTGTAGATAGGAATCTTCTTCTAACCATTTGTTCAATTCTTGTACAAAGTTTGTTAGTTTGAAAAAATAGTGTTTTGTCTTTTCTTTAGTGGGCGGGTTTTTACATATTGAGCAACGTGGATTTTCTATCTCTTCTGGAACTCTACCGCACTTTTCACAAAGATCAGAGTATTGGTCTTCGGCTTTACAATATGGGCATGTGCCAATTACATATCTATCTGGCAGAAATTTGTTGTCGAATTTACAGTAAAACTGTATAATTTCTTTTTCATAGATATGCCCGTTTACAAGTAATTTTTTAAAGACTTCCTGAACAAATGTTATATTTTCAGGTGAGCTTGTCCTGTAAAAAAAATCAAAATTAATTCCAAGGGCAGTAAAATCCTCATAATCCCTTTTGTTCCAGAACTTGACATATTCTTGTGGATCTTTTTTTTCTTTTTCTGCTTGTAAAAGAATTGGAGTACCATAATCATCTGATGCACATATGTAATAAGCTTCAACTCCTTTTAGTTTTAGAAATCGTGTTGTAATATCAGCAGGCAAGTAAGTAGAAGCAACGTGTCCAAGATGAATCTCACCGTTTGCATAAGGAAGTGCGCTAGTAATGATAGCTTTCTTAGTCATTATGTGTGTAAAGAACGAGACGAATTTAAGCTATCCCCAGCTTTTAGCATATTTTATCTGAGCTGGTGTTGGCTTGTCGATTTTAACTTCCATTGCACCTAGAGCATCAACTGCAATTTGTTGGTCGATCTCATGTGGAACTGTTATCACTTTCTTTCCAATTTTTTTGTGATTTTTTGCTATGTATATCATGGAAAGTAGTTGATTTGAAAATGATTGTGCCATTACCTCTGGAGGATGGCCTTCTGCTGCAACAAGGTTTGCAATCCTTCCTTTCCCTATAAGATAAACGCGCTTTCCGTTTTTTAAAAGACATTCGTCAAGGTGTGGTCTTACTTCTTTAACAGATTTTGATTCATCAAGTAAATAGTGCGCATCTACCTCAACATCAAAGTGTCCAACATTTCCTAGTACCGCGCCTTCTTTCATTTTTAAAATGTGTTCTTTTCTTATCACTCCTGTTTGTCCTGTTGCAGTGATGAAAATATCTCCAATCTTTGCAGCCTCTTCCATTGGAAGCACTTCGTAACCGTCCATGTGAGCTTCCAAGGCTCGCACTGGGTCTATTTCTGTAACAAAAACTTTGGCTCCCATTCCGTTAGCTCTTGATACTACTCCTCTTCCTACCCATCCATATCCAGCAACAACAACACGTTTTCCTGCAAAAAGCAAATTCATAGATCTAAAGTAACCATCTATTGTGCTCTGACCTGTGCCGTATCTATTATCAAACATGTGTTTTGTATAAGCATCATTTACAGAAATGACTGGATATCTGAGTTTTTTCTGACTAGCTAGAGCTTTTAGTCTAATAACACCTGTAGTTGTTTCTTCAGTGCCCCCCATTATTTTTAGTGATGAAAATTTTGATTTTCCATGTACTTTACTATGACAATCAGAACCATCATCAGTTAGAATTTGTGGTTTGTGGCTTAGCATTTGTTCAATGCACCAGTCATATTCCTCTGGAGTTTGACCTGCCCACGCATAGATGTTAATTCCATTTTCATCAAGAAAAGCTGCAATATCATCTTGGGTAGAAAGTGGGTTTGCACCACATGCACTTACTTCAGCTCCAAGTTCTTTTGCACCCATGATTAAAACTGACGTCTCTTTTGTAATATGTAGGCAAATACCTAGTCTAATACCTCGTAATGGCTGTGATCGTTTAAGACGATCAATAGCATTGGTTAGAATTTTCATATGATTTTTAGCCCATTCATGTGAAGTCTTTCCTTGTTCTGCAAGGCTAGGATCTTTTACCTTACTCATAATGAGGAATCAAATATTAGGGCTATAAAATAGTATCACAATGACAATCTAAATATTGATCAAAATTTTGTTTTAAATTTATGGCATGGAAAAAAGTTGCTGAAAAGGATGGCGTTGTACCCGGAAAGGGCAAGGAATTTGTTATAGATGGAAAACGTATTGCAATCTTTAACCAAAACGGATTTCATGCCCTTGATGCCATATGTGTACACCAAGATGGTTCGCTTGCTCTTGGAAAATTAGAAGGAGATGTTGTAGAATGTCCATTACATTTTTGGCATTATAACATCAAGACCGGGGAATTACTAGATTATATCAAAGGGGTCAAGCTAAAAACTTACAATGTCGAAGCAAAAAGCGACGGCATATACATTGATGTATGATAAGTTTAATTCCGTAATCTCGGTTTAAAAATCATTGAATCAAGATATCATAGAAAATATTAAAAAACAAGACTATGATGCCGTACAAAATAAGATTGGCTCGTTTCTTGTAGAAGAAGTTTCTCAAAGACAGGCATTTGGAGTAGTTTTTGGTTTAAGTGGAGGAATAGATTCAGCAGTGATTGCAGTTTTATGCTCTAAATTTCTTAAAGGAAAGTCACTTGCACTCTTAATGCCAGATTCTAAAATTACTCCTAAAATTGATACAGAAGATGCGATAAAGCTTGTAGACAAGCTGGGTATGGAATACAAATTAATCGATATTGGTTTTATCAATAAAGAATATTCAAAATATTTAGAACCCAATCCCTTTGCGTATGGAAACCTCAGTGCAAGAATCAGAGCAAACATTTTGTATTATTATGCGAATGCTAAAAAATATCTAGTACTAGGATCCAGTGACAAAAGCGAACTTCTCATAGGATATTTCACAAAATTCGGAGACGGTGCTGCTGATCTGTTACCAATTGCATCACTTTACAAAACTCAAATTCGACAGTTTGCAAAATTTCTTGGGATCCCTGATTCAATAATTTCAAAGAAAAGTAGCCCAGGTCTTTGGGAAGGGCATATTGCAGAGACTGAAATTGGTTCAAGTTATGAAGAGGTGGACTCAATTCTTCATTGCTTGTTTGACAAAAATTTTTCAGTTCAGGAGACGGTTAACTTTACCGGTATTGATAATTCATCTGTTGATAAAATCTACAAAATGTACAAAAATAACGAACACAAGAGGATAACACCAAAGATTTGTCAAATTTAAAACACGTGATTTAATTTGAAGATTTTTGATACCCTGACAGCAAAAGAAAAGGAGTTAGACATTACAGAAGCTGTTAGAATTTACCTTTGTGGTGTTACTGTATACGATGAGAGCCACATAGGTCATGCTAGAACTATCATAGTGTTTGATACACTAAGAAGATTTTTAGAATCTCAGGGAATTAAAGTCAAATTTATTCAAAATTTTACAGATGTCGACGATAAAATAATAAATCGTGCAAAAGAAGAAAACATCGCTCCGTTAGAACTGAGTTCAAAATTCATCACTCGTTATTTCGAGGATTTTGATGGACTGAATATCAAAAGAGCCGACAATTATCCAAAGGCAACAGAACACATACAAGAAATGATAGAGTTAATCAAGAATCTTATAGACAAAAATTATGCATATGTATCAAAAAATGGCGTATATTTTTCTGTATCAAAATTCAAAGAATATGGAAAACTCTCAAAGAAAAAGATTGATGGTTTGATATCAGGCGCAAGAATTGAGGTCGATGAAACAAAAAATGATCCATTAGATTTTGCGCTTTGGAAGTTTGCTGATGACCAACCAAATTGGCCAAGCCCATGGGGAAATGGAAGACCTGGTTGGCACATAGAGTGTTCAGCAATGAGTCTAAAATATCTAGGAGAGAATTTTGAAATTCATGGGGGAGGAAGAGATCTCATTTTTCCTCATCATGAAAATGAAATTGCACAATCTGAATCTCATACAGGAAAAAATTTTGCTAAAATTTGGATGCATGTTGGTATGGTTACAATAAACGGTGAAAAAATGTCAAAATCTTTAGGCAATACAAAATCCATTGATCATGTCTTAAAAAATTGGGGCCCAAATATAATCAGACTATTTTGCCTTTCTGGGCATTATTCAAAACCAATTGATTACTCCGAAGAAATTCTAAAAGAGGCAATAGTAAAATGGCATCAGGTTGAAAACTGCTATGCCGAATTAAGTTCACCAGAAAAAGATGAGTCAGTTAGACCATCTAGCTTTAGTGAATTTTTTACGAAAAAGATTGATTCGATCAAAAAAGAGTTTAATGATGCATTAAATTCTGATTTTAATACCCACCTTGCATTTAATGCATTTTTTAGGCTTGTCAAGGAAGTTAATAACTTTGTTTCATCTCAAGACATTTCTCAGTCAATTGCAAAAAATATTGTACCTGCATTTGAAACCATGTTAGAAATCCTAGGATTAAGAATATCTAAAATCTCAGATGAAGAAAGAAATACCATAAATGAACTTATCAAAAAACGTAATGAGTTTAGAGAACAAAAACAATATCAAAAAGCGGACGAAATTAGGAAACAAATATCAGACATGGGCATACTGTTGATAGACCACAAAAATAAAACCCTTTTGTTAAAACAAGAAAAAATACCTACACAAAGCTAGGATTTTTTTATCATAGCATTAACAAGAGATACCACATCTCTGTCACGCAGTTGATAACCAGTGGGTAATCTTACACCGTATCTTACATCTTTTGCATAAAGTAACCCCTTTGTCAAATCAGAATGGATTTCTCTTGCCAAATCTTCCACAGTAGACCCATCTTTGAGTAAAATAAGATCCGGTAACACTCTTCCTTTTTTATCTGATAGTTTTTCAGGATTTGCTACAGGATATATCGAATTCATTTTTAGCAACTTAAAGACAGTTACATTAATTGCAAATTGCACACCAGTTCGCATGTATTCACCAAGTATACCATGCGTTATGAAATCTAATGCTTCTATCTGCTTTTTGTTTAATTCGTCTTTACGTAGAATTTCAAACTGCTCTGAACCAGGAACATATTTTATCAAGCCTTTCTGTTCTGCCCTTCTTAGAGAAAGCTCACTGTCTGCACTGGCAGGAATAATTATTGTGTTAACATATTTTTCCCGCAATCTGTCAAAATTTTTGTCTGCACCTGGAAGATCAATCTTGTTTGCAACTATCAAAGTAGGCTTGGATACATGACGTAGGCATGCAGCAAATTTTTTGCTATCATCCATATCAAAATTATCAAAATCTTTGTTTTCTAGCCCCGTAATCTTTAGTGCCTCTTTTACATGACTATCTTTTACTCCAATTCCCCGAAATACATCTGCCAACGCAGTCATTGGTTCTGTTTCTGAATGAATGAGTTTTGAAATTTTATCACGGTTACCCTCTAGAAGTTTAAGATACCACATTATCAGTTCTTCTTCAATGTCTGCAACATCAGCAATTGGGTCTCCCTGTCCTACCTCCGTAATCTTCCCAGAGGCGTCAACACTTCCTGAAACATCGATAACATGTAATAATGCATCAGATTGGGTTGCAACAGATAGGAATTGGTTACCAAGTCCTTTTCCAGCCCAAGCATCTTTTATCAAACCTGGAAGGTCGATTAGCTCAATTGGGATAAAGCGCCAACCGTCAAGACATTTTGAATTTTGTGGTTGGTCTTGAACATTAAATTCAGTGTGAACACATGGAGTTATTGCATTACCCATAGCTCTTTCCGGTTTTTTTGTTGTAAAAGGATAGGTAGAGATTTCAGAGTGAGAAAGAGTTGCAGCGTTAAAAAATGTAGTCTTACCAGTATTTGTCTTACCAATAAGGCCAATTCGAATTGGCATGATTTGATCACAGAAATTTGAATATTTATCTCTGCCGAAGAAAACCTAGATTAGAAAATTGTTATTTTTCTTCAAGTTTTCTAGTAGCATTCTTAATTTCATCTGCATACCATGAAATTTCATCAAGTTCTTCCTTTGTTAATTTGTCATTCCATTTTTCAAGTACGAGTTTCAATATTTGAGATGAACTGTATATAAGATTCCAATATGGATGATGTTCTGCCGTAGTATAAGCAAGTTCAGAAATTCCCTCTAATCCTGTCTTGGCTAGTGCTAGAGAATCCGTTTTTTCTCCATAAATTCTAATTATGTTTGCCTCCAAATCAGGTTGAATTTTTAAAAGCATGTTTTTTTGTTCAAATGATTTTGCCAATTTTACAAGAGATTCATAAAATTCAGAAAATAGAGCCTCAGACATGCCTTAAAAGAGACGCTGATGTTCAGCTAACATACATCTATTAAAAACAACGTCAATACCAGCTTTTTGTGCAAGAGATTCGGCTTCCAAGTTGTGTATTCCTTCCTGTAACCATATTACTTTTGGTTTCAGTTTTATTGCTTCACTAATCACAGGTAGAACCTGTTCTGATGGCCTAAATATATCAACAATGTCGATGTTATCAGGTATCTCTGAAAGTTCATGATAACATTTTTTACCTAAAATTTCATCAGCCGTTGGATTTACTGGAATTATGTTGTATCCTCTTTCCTCAAGATATTTTGGCACATAATGTGCGGCTTTTTCGGGATTTTTTGACATTCCAACCACAGCGATATTTTTTAGTTCATAGAATTTTTTTATCTGCATATCAGTATGTTGATCTTTTTCCATATCCATATTTACAACTAATTGGTTTAATATCTTGTCGAAGATCAATTTATAGGGAGATTTTTAATAAAAGCCAATATGGAGCAAGAACCAACCGATGTCATTGTTCTAAGTGCCATAGTCAAAGGAGCTAAAAAATTTGATAAAATCGCAAAGGTTACAAAAATTTCTGCAAATGAACTAAATGAAATTCTTCAGAGGTTAGAAAATAGAGGCCTTATTGTACTTAGTGAAAAAAAAGGATTCTTTGGTCCAAAAAAAGAATTGAGCCTAACTGAAAAAGGCAGTAAGGAATTGGGGGAAAGAAAATTTGAGCTTGAGAAAAATTGGAGTAACATGGTAACTATTTTGAAGAGTGGAGATAAGCAAAAATTACAACAATACATGGATGAAAAGCGTTCGATTATTCCTTCAATGGAGTTTTTAGGAATAATGGATATGATGATGTTTGCTACCATGATGAGTTTCATGGGAATGACCATGTCAAGCTTCATACCTGATACTCAAATGTATGGAGATGCGCACACCTCAGATTCTGGTCATGATACTGGGAGTTCTGACTATGGTGGAGGCGACGCTGGTCATGTGATGGAGGTCCAGGCGATATGGGCGGCTTTGACGTGAATTTCTAGCGCTTGTTCTCTAGATAAAGTGGAAAATATCCAAACTTCTTAACAAGAAATAATTGAACATTTCAAACCAAATAATATGGAATCAGAAGTTTCCTTAACCAAATCTGATGAATAAAAAGAAAAAAGGTTTCTATTAACTACAGCCAAGATCTGCCAGTACTTTTGCAATTACAGTGGATGGTACCCCTGCGTTCATAAGAGTGCCCTTCACAGTCTGACAAATAGACATTGACGACATAGTTGGTGTTGTTGTTGGTGGCATGGTTGTTGGTGGTGTTGGTGTTGGTGTAGTTGGTGTTGGTGTAGTTGGTGTTGGTGTAGTTGGTGCAGTCTTACCTTGCATCTGTGCTTGAGATAGTGCTTTTACATATTGGTTATATTCGCCTGGACCACACATATGATCACCACAAATTTTTTGGCCACACGAAAAGCGTGACGTACAGTGGTTATCATTGAAGGTGTTTCTGGCTGTAAGAGCACTTGCAGCAGGAATTGAAACTGCCACAATTAATGTCATAAGGACTGCAGTAACAAACAATGCTAACGTGAACTTTGACGACATTAACCTGACTATTGTCAAGCCATATAAAAGAATTGCGTACTTTGTAGCTTCCAGTAATTAGTCTTTTCCAAAACAAATAGATAGTTTTTAAAACGATACCAGATCTAAGAAATTACTTTATGGTTGCAAAAATAGGTTCAAAGGCGCCTACTTTAAAAATATCAAAATGGGTTCAAGGTCTGCCAACAACCATCGATAAAGAAAAGGATAACGTGGTACTAGTGGAAGTTTTCCAAGTTAATTGTCCTGGTTGTTTTCTTTATGGAATTCCTCAAGCAATTGACATTTACAACAAAT
>JBGPWD010000101.1:0-3497 GCA_041492015.1 Nitrosopumilaceae archaeon | reverse complement strand
TCGATAGTTATTTAATACGAAAATACGGCGTGAAATTAGTCCCACGCTAGCTCAGCCTGGTAGAGCTTCCGGCTGTAGTGGTTGGCTCTTGGCTAACTGATGTCAGCCTATCAGGCGTACAGATACCGGGTTGTCGCAGGTTCAAATCCTGCGCGTGGGACCATAACATAAAATTCAAAAGCACTCCTTTACTCTATCATATCAATGTCAGATGAAGGTTGGTCAGATTTAGATGAAGTGGATCAAAAAATCATTGCCATATTAAACAAAAATGCAAGAACACCATCAAAGGGAATTGCAAAGGAGTTAAGAAAGTCTGGAGTTGAAGTTTCTGATAGAACAATTAGAAAGAGAATTGAGCGCTTGGAAAAAAACGGAATCATAAAAGGTTACAAGGCAGTTTTAAGTGGCGTATCTAGCTCAGATGAGTTTGAGGCACTCTTTCTCAAATTCAAAGTAACAAGGTCTATTGGTAGTATTTTAGATGCAGTCAAAGATTTTGTTAAAACTTTTCCAAACTATCTTTTTGTCGCAACAATAGATGGAGAGTGGAATATGATCATAGTCATGAAGGTAGAAAACTTGCAAAAGAATCCTTCGTCTAAAATTATAGAAAAATTCTCTGACCAGATCTTAGATTATAGAATGAGTGCTATTCAAATGAAAGACATCAATATTCTTAACATGTCTTTATTATTACTCACATAAGACTGCTAGATTCTGTCACATCAAGTGCGTTTTTCAGCTCATTAATAGTAAAAGGCTTTTGAACAAATGCCGTTGAACCCCATCCTATAGTACTTTTTACTCTGGGAGTAGTTTTTTCATCTGCCGTAATCAAGATAATTGAAAGATCTGGTTTTAACTTGAGAAGTGTTTTTGCAATAACATCGCCTGAGATGTCAGGAAGTTCCATGTCAAGAAGAACAATTGGGTTTTGCGAGGATTGGATTAATTTTTTAATAGATTCTATTGCACTTTGCCCATCTCCGAAAGTATGAATGTCTTTGTAACCAAGTTTCTGTAAGTAGCTATTCAGTTTTAGTGTGATAGATGGACTGTCATCGACAACAACTATCGGTTTTTTCTCTTCAACAACTGTAGGAACATATTTTTTTGCTTGTTCAAATGCAGCCATTGCATCATCGTACTGTCCTATTCTAAGAAAGCATTTTGCAGCACAAAGATAGGCATACTTGGAAATAGTTGGTTTTTCCTTCTTTGCTACCTCAAGATAAAATTTTGCCGCTTGGAGCAACTCGTCATGTCTGTCTTTTCCCTGCTTGGCTTTGCATTCTGATGCAAGTAACAAAAGTATCCCGGCCCTATAGTCTTTCTTTTTCATTTCATTCTCTGCCAGAGTCATAAACAGATTATATGCTGAGATTGTTTTGTTACTTTTCATATAGGTACAAGCAAGATCTAATTTTGCTACGTCGTTTGCCATTAGGAAGGATATGGATAATCTGCTTTTATAGTGTTGTAGAAACAAAATTGTTACAAACATGTGTACAGTGCCTATTGTACCCTAGAATAACACAAAGTGATTTTCAATCATTCATTATTGACTATACCCGAGAAAAAAATAGATAGTTTAGATATTATAAACAAAAAGTCATTTTTTCATAGTGAGCCAGAAAAACCCCAGCGAAGGCATTTCACAGCCTCCAATCAACATACTGTTTAGTCCAATTGATATTTCAAAAAAAGACGTCTGGACCATTGACATAATACGAATATTGGAAATTTTGATCAAACTCCTAAATCAAACAGGCAAAAAAGACTATCGTGTGGCAGGAATTGCTGCTCTTTCTTCTGCAATGATTCATCGCATGAAAGTGGAAAGCATATTTGCGTTACAAAGAGATGCCATGGAGAAAAGACCGCTTAGTCAAAGAGAAAACATCGACATTGATTTGATAAATATGCCCTACAGACATGAATCCACATATCCTGTCACACTTGATGAACTGCTTGGCGTACTTGAAAACTTGATTGGCAGTATCGCAAATCCTAGTTCTAGCAGACGCCTGATGCAATTTGAACCAGTCGAGGTTCCTAACTTTAATGATTATTTTCATTCCCTTGAAAAAATAATAGGTCAATATGAAGAACTTATTGTAAACAAGATTCGCCCTACTGGTTTAGGCTCATTTAGAACCATAGTTGCCGGATTAGAGTCAATAGATGTAGTAAGGTGTTTTTTTGCCATTTTGTTTCTGGCAAGGGATATAAAGGTCGATCTTGAGCAAACTGAAGATGATATCATAGTATCTTTAGTAAAGTAGAAATTTACAACATAATCAACACCTCATAAAGCATTCTTTTAAGTACATTTTGGCTCAAACTTGTGCAGATGGGAAAAATAGACAGTGATGAGGAGGCTAACGCAAGGCTTGAAGCCGCACTATATTCAGCAGGCAGGCCGCTTACCATGGAAGAATTAATCAAAGCCTCCGGAACAGAATCAAGAACAAAGACACTAGCATTAATGACAAATATTGTAAAAAAGACAAAATCTGCGTTTAAGGCAATTGAGGTTGCTAGCCTTCCAGATGGGTCTTATGTATTTCAGTTAAAACCAGAATATAATTCTGTTATCAGAAAGTATGCATCCAAACCCATATTGCCAACGGCTACGCTGAAAACGCTTTCATATATTGCATATATGCAGCCAATCTCTTCAAAAAGACTGGTTGAGGTTCGAGGGTCTGGAGTATATCTTCATTTGAAGTTTTTACATCAGCTTGATTATATCGAACATCAAAATGTTGGAAGAATGAAGATCTATACAACTACTGATAAATTCCAAAAATACTTTGGAATTCAGGGAGACAAGGATTTGCTTAAACAGAAACTATTCTCCAAAGTTCGAAGTACACCACAACAGGCAGTTCAAGAAAACCCTCAACCTGCTGCAGTTCAAGTATAACTGCAGAAATATTGTATTTTCAACTAATTCATTACCGAAACAGAATATATGGTATAAATTAGAGTTGCTTTATCGACAAGATATGAAGAAATCTGTCGAGAACCTTGCAACAAGTAAGATAACAGGTGGGAGAAGATATCCAAACAGGACAAGAAGAAAATATGAACTTGACAGATATCCTGTTGAAACTTTGTTAGGAGAACAAGTAACTATTACTCGCAAAGTCCGTGGTCAAAACGTAAAATCTGCACTAAAGACTACAGATTTTGTTAATCTTGCAATACCAGGAGCCAAAGTAAAAAGGACAAAGATCATAAAAGTTTTGAAAAATCAAACAAACAATGATTACGAAAGGCGTGGAGTAATATCAAAGGGCGCCATACTAGAAACTGAAGATGGTCAGTGCAGAGTGATATCAAGACCCGGTCAAGATGGCGCTGTCAATGCAATTTTGATAAAGTGATTACATGAAAGATTACGAACACATCGTAATCTGGCTTGATTATTTTAACAAGACATTACCAAAAAAGATGGGCAGAAAAGTTTCCCGTGAAAAAAGCATTTT
>JBGPWD010000036.1:0-7044 GCA_041492015.1 Nitrosopumilaceae archaeon | reverse complement strand
TAACGAATACTGTTGATGTTAAACAAATTTTAACTAGTTTTTACGAACAAAAACTGCAGAGGTCGCCTAGCCCGGCATGGCGTGGGCCTTGAGAGCCTATGTGCGCAAGCACGCGGGGGTTCAAATCCCTCTCTCTGCGCTATTTTCCTATTTTACCAAGCTCTGCTAAAAGTGCAGAAAGCTGAATTTCTGGATTGGCACCAATGATTAATCTATAATCGTATTTTGCTATGGATTCCAATATCTCAGATAGATGGGTGGTTTTGATTTTATATGCATATTCATTCAGATATTTCAGAAAATCATATTCTGACATTCCATATACCTTAATTAATTCAATCATTTTGTTTCTGGCATCAGATAATTTTCCTGCAATAGCAAGATTCAAGATCTCGCCAACATCGCTAGTTTTTGTAAGACCAGATGCTGCCTTTACATTTGATTCATTTACTATTCCAAGACTGGCGGTTGCTTGTAATATGTTGATGGCATGACGCATATCGCCCTCAGAATAATCATGTATGGTTTCAAGTCCATTTTTATCAAATTTTATTTTTTCTTTTTTACAAATTTCTTCTAGATGCGATATTATATCATCTTCATGGATTCTTGTAAACTTGAAAACCGCACACCTGCTCTGAAGAGGTTCTATGATTTTTGATATGTTATTTGCAATCAAGATAAACCTACAATATCTAGCTGTATCTTCTATGATCCTACGTAAGGCCGTTTGTGCATCTGCAGTCATTTCATCGGCCTCATCTAAAATTATTAATTTAAATGGAATTTTTGTATCTAGTCCTGAAAAACGTGCAAATTTTTTCACTCTATCTCTTACCATACCTATGCCACGTTCATCTGACGCATTCAATTCAAGTGTATAATCTTTCCAATAGTCGCCTAGAATTTCTCTTGCCAGACATAACGCAGTAGTAGTTTTCCCAACTCCGGCAGAACCAGAGAACATAAGATGTGGCATTTCTGCAATATTTTTTAAAAGAGATTTGAGACTTCCGATGATCTCCTTTTGGTTTATTATGGAAGAAAGCTTCATGGGACGGTACTTTTCTACCCACATTGAAGTTTCAGTCATAGGCTGTTACGTTTCTCTCTCACTAATAAAATTACGGCTAAGATCAAATGATCAAAGCAAATTGTTAACGGAATTGATCGATCGCATTAGTTAAATGCCTGAACGGAGCATGCTTGACGGATATTGAATATCTCAGATTTGACCCAGCTTCATACGATAGGACATAGCCTACAAGATGTCAAAGTCACTTTTAATCACGATATAAAGGTCGATGCACTGGACGTGTCAATAGATGCAAAACATGGTGAAATCTTGAGTATACCACGTTGGGTAGCCGAAGTATTAGCATTAGAGAAACTTGTAGAAGTACAAGATACTGACATGATTGTTGCCTTGAAACAGGCTCTTGTAAAGGAAAATGTACAAGGAGATTTTGATCTTTCTACTCTTGATTCTGATTTTTATATTAAAGTGAATTCATACATAGAGCGACTTCCACAACAAGATCGTGACAAAGTAGAAAGCATGTTAAATACTCTTATGAGAAAAAGACAAGGAAAAATAATTAGACTTGCAGACTCTTCAAAGCTGACATCTGATCTTGCAAAAAAACTTTCAATAGAGGAACGTGCGTTATTTGACGCAATACATTTACAGAGCGTTGATTTTAAAAAACAAATCTTAGGTGATAAGAAATAACAACACAATCTGAATCCATACAATCTACAGGAAAACGTACAGATCAGGTAAAAGAATTTCTAACTCAATTCAAAGACAAATCTGGCGCTTACAAATATGTAGAAGAAATAGATCAAATGATGGCAAAGAAAATACAATATCTTGTAGTTGATTACAATGATCTTGTATCTGTTCCAGCAATTGAATCTGCTTTTAACACTGAACCAGACGAAATTCTAAGCATGTTTGCTGGTGCAATAAAAGATATTCTTAAGGAGAGGTTTCCACAATATGCAGAAAAAATTAGACATGATGTTAGAGTAAGAATTGCAAACTATCCTGCACAACGCAGCTTGCGTGAGATAAACGCTGAAGTCATTGGAAAAATGACAAGCGTATCAGGAATGGTTGTGAGATCATCTGAAATAAAACCACTTGCAAAAGAGCTTGTATTTATTTGTCCAGCCGGTCATCCAACTAGCGTAGTTCACGAAAAAGGGCTTGAGTTTAATGCACCATTGAAGTGTAGTGATGGTAAATGTACTCACCGAGATCTAGAAATTAGTCCTGAAAAGAGCCGCTTCATAGATTTTCAAATGGTAAGACTACAAGAGCTACCAGAAGACCTACCCCCAGGACAGCTTCCGCATTATGTGGATGTTACTGTACTACAAGATCTAGTTGATAATGCAAGACCGGGGGATCGTGTAATCCTTACCGGAATAGTAAGAATTGAACAAGAACACATTCCATCAATGCGCGGAAAAACTGGAATCTATAGATTACGAATACAAGGAAACAATATAGAATTTCTTGGGGGGAGAGGTAGCAAAACTTCGAGAAGTACAGAAAGAGAAGAAATTTCACCAGACGAAGAAAAAATAATTAAATCCCTTGGAAAAAATGCTGATATTTACGATAGACTAGTTGGATCATTTGCACCACATATACACGGACACGAAATAATCAAGGAAGCAATTTTGCTTTTAATTGTTGGTTCTACTCAAAGAGTACTTGCTGATGGTGCAAAGATTCGTGGTGACATTAACATCTTTTTGGTGGGAGATCCTGGTACTGCAAAAAGTGAAATGCTAAAATTCTGTGCAAGAATAGCGCCCAGAGGCTTGTATACTTCTGGTAGAGGGTCTACCGCAGCTGGACTTACGGCAGCAGTAGTTCGAGATAAAATTGGTATCATGATGTTAGAGGCAGGTGCAGTAGTTCTTGGAGATCAGGGTCTAGTATGTATTGATGAATTTGATAAAATGAAGCCAGAAGATAGAAGTGCACTCCATGAAGTAATGGAACAACAATCTGCTAGTATTGCAAAAGGTGGAATTGTTGCTACTCTAAATGCTAGGACATCGATTTTAGCAGCAGCAAATCCCATGTATGGTAAATACGATCCATTCAAAAATATTACAGAAAATGTAAACCTTCCAATACCTCTTCTTACTAGGTTCGATCTCATTTTCGTTGTACGAGATATCCCATCTAAAGAAAGAGACAATAGAATAGCTAGACACATCCTTAGTCTTCATCATGCTTCTGGTGCTGATACAAAATCACTAATAGATGTGGATATTCTCACAAAATATCTTTCATATGCTAAAAGAATAGAGCCCGTACTAACTCCAGAGGCAGAAGAAAAAATTCTTGAATATTATATGAAAATGAGAAATGTAGAATCTGAAGGAATGATCACAGTAACTCCAAGACAGCTTGAAGGTTTGGTAAGATTAGCAACAGCTAGGGCAAGACTATTAATGAAAACTCAAGTAGATGCTGAAGATGCAGAAAGAGCAATCTTTTTGATCCAAAGTATGCTTGAAGATGCTGGAGTGGATGTCAATACAGGACAAGTTGATCTTGGGGTCCTACAGGGTAGACCGCATAGCGAGGTATCAAAAATGCAACTATTCATGGATGTAATGAAATCACTTGAAGGGGATGAAAAAAGACCAGTTGAAGAAAAAACATTTGTTAAAGAATTGGTAAAGACTGGTAAATTTACAGAAGAGGAAGCCCGCAAATATATCAAAAAATTACAACGAGAGTCAGCTATTTATGAATCAAAACCCGGTCATTATAACCGTGTATGAAAGTATCGCAACTTGATCTTCCAAAACCTACAATTGAATTTCTCTCTGCAATAGGCTATGAAACTCTTTATCCTGCTCAGGAAGATAGTGTAAAAGCGGGTCTATTAGAAGGAAAAAGCATCCTTGTTTCAGCACCAACTGCAAGTGGAAAGACACTCATTGCTTTGCTTGCTATATTGGATCATATTTTCAAGAAAAAGGGAAAAATAGTTTATCTTAGTCCTCTTAAGGCTCTTGCATCGGAAAAATTTTCTGAATTTAAAAAACTTGAATCAATTGATTTAGGTAAAAAAATACAAGTAGAAATATCAACCGGCGATTTCGATTTAACTGACAAAAATCTAGGAAAAAACGATATCCTTGTTCTTACGAACGAAAAAATGGATTCAATTATTCGTCATGGTGCAGAATGGATTAATGATATTTCCCTTGTCATAGCTGATGAAATTCATCTTATTGGAGATCAAGATAGGGGACCTACACTTGAAATTGTATTAACAAAATTGAAATTGTTAGAACAAAAGCCTCAGATACTTGCTTTGAGTGCCACAGTTACAAACGCACATGAGATTTCGTCATGGTTATGTTCTGAGTTGACGGAAAGTGATTGGAGACCAGTACCACTTTGGGAGGGAGTATATGATCAAGGTGTTGTAATAATGCAAGATGGAAAAAAATTCGAAATAGAAACAAGTATTCGAGGAGCTCCTGTAGATCTTGCTATAGATTCTTTAAAAAACGGTGGCCAAGCGATTTTGTTTGCAGAAACTAGAGCGCGTTCAGCTTCACTTGCTACTAAAGCATCTGATGTTATAGGAAAAAGCCTACCTGAAGATGAAAAGAAAGAACTAGATAAGATATCACAAAAAATCCTTGATGATAATGAGCATACTGATTTGATCAAAAATCTAGCAACTCTAGTGAAAAAGGGAGTTGCATTTCACCATGCAGGTCTTAACCAGAACTGTCGTGAAACAATCGAATCTGAGTTTAGGAATGGGAAAATAAAATTAATTGCATCGACTCCTACCCTTGCGGCAGGAGTAAATCTTCCAGCAAGGCGTGTTATCATCTCCAACATAAACAGATATGATGCAAAATTTGGAGGAAATAAACCCATAAGTGTTTTAGAATACAAACAGCTTTGTGGTAGAGCTGGCAGACCACAATATGATAGCTATGGAGAAGCAATCATTGTAGGAAATTCAAACCGTACGGAGCTAATTGATTACTACATAAACGGAACTCCCGAACCCATAAAATCTAAATTAACTGATGACAAAGCACTAAGAACTCATGTTCTGAGTTTAGTATCCACAAATCCAGGAATAAAAAAAGATGAAATAATAGAATTTTTTTCAGAGACATTGGCTGGCTCTCAAGAAAGAAAATCTACAATGAAATTTAAAATTCAAATAACATTAGATTATCTTGAACTAGAAGGTTTAATAAAAGAAAAAGGCGAGAGATTTGTAGCAACTGAATTTGGAAAAAAAACTTCCATGCTGTATATAGATCCACTTACCGCTGTTTACTTTAGAAAATCTTTACAAAAATTATCAAAACGAAAAAAATACACACTTGGTTTTTTACATCTGATTACAAGCTCAGAAGATTTCTTCCCAAAATTTTCATTACGAAACAAAGATTATGAAACAGTAGGAACACTTCTTGAAAATCATGCTTCTGAGCTAATCGAAAATATTTCAGAATATGACTGTTCACGAAGCTTACTTGCAATGAATGTTTGGATAAATGAATCCAGTGAGATCTTTCTTTCTGATAACTTGGGCATAGAATCAGGCGATATGCACAGAATGGTCGAAAATGCCGACTGGCTTATCCATTCACTTTATGAATTAGCCAAGCTTGAAACTCGAGATGATCTTTTAGACGAATTGAATGTTCTACGACAAAGAATATCATATGGAATAAAAGAAGAACTTGTTGAACTGGTAAGGATACGTGGAATAGGAAGAATTCGCTCAAGGATTCTTTACAAAAACGGTATACAAAACCTGCATGATTTGTCTGAAATTCCAGTTAACAAACTAGCAAACATCGATAAAATTGGTTCCACCCTTGCAGAAAACATAAAGATACAACTACAAAAGATAAGATGATGCTAGACAAAATCATTCTTGCCATACTAGTTTCAGCTATAGCCTTTTTTTCAGTTTACATAACGACCCCATTTCTAATAAGAGTACTAGAAAAAAGAAATCTTACAGTAAAAGATTACAATAGGGTTGGAGGTGCTATGGTGCCAAGACCAGGAGGCCCTTCGATACTTGTTGGGATTTTAGCATCTGAATTTACTTTGTATGCTTTTTTTTCTTCAGTTGAAATATTGGCTATTATAATCACGACATCAATTGCTTTCGTAGTAGGAATGATAGATGACCGTAAGGTCTTTGGGGGTTGGTTTAAACCTGTAGCTCTTGCAATATCAGCAGTTCCAATTATTTTACTTGGTGCATATAATCCACATCTCTCATTTCCTCTTTTTGGATTTGTTAGGATTCCTGAGCTGTATATTGCACTAGTAATTTTCATGATTCCTGTAACTGGTAATACCATAAATTCAATTGATGTTCTCAACGGGGTGGCAAGTAGATTCATGATCGTTGCAAGTTTTGCACTTACTGTCTCTCTCTTCATAATCCATAATTATGATATTGCACTTGCAAGTCTCCCGTTAGGATTTGTTTCATTAGCATTTTACAAATATCATAAATTTCCAAGTAGAATATTTCCAGGAGATTCAGGAGCACTTACTCTTGGTGCAATGTATGGAGCATTAGCAATAGTAGGTCATGTGGAGATTATAGCTGCTGTTGCATTATTGCCAGCAGTGATAAACTCCTTTCTGTTTCTATCAAGTGTCAAGCGTATAATTGAACACAGACAGATAAAATCAAACCCCGTGACTCATACTGATGACTTCAAGCTTATGGCTACTACAGATAAAAAGGCACCAATCACGCTTGTAAGATTAATCCTAGCAGGAGGACCAATGACAGAAAAACAAGTTGGATTTGTAATCTTTAGACTTACTATCTTTTCCGCAGTGCTTGCAATAGTGACTGCCTTTATGATGGGTGTAAAAATATGAAAGGAATTCAAATTTTCTTATTCATCTTTGTAATGTGGATTTTGATTATAGTGGGAGGAGGATTGTTGGTTTCAATTGTTGCTCCTATGACAATAAATGGATACGGTAAACTTGAC
>JBGPWD010000180.1:0-2137 GCA_041492015.1 Nitrosopumilaceae archaeon | reverse complement strand
CCTAGAGTGGAAATAAAGGGGTCAAATTGGGCTTTGTTATCTCCAGCTTAACAGTTAGTTCACTGGATGTTAACTTTGTTCCAAGCAGGCCCACACACCGATACTTCCACTCTAGCTCTATTAAAAAAAATTTTTTTTAAGAAAATAAGATAATAATAATAAATTAAATTTAGTTTAGTTATTCTATTCATATTATCTAAAAATAATCAGGCATATAGAACTGGGAAGAAACACTGGTGTGTGGGTTTTTCAGAAACGGGTGTATATGATCGCACTTAATTGTTAACAATTATTCTATGATCTATTCAAATTCCAAAACGAGATCGATCTGATCTCAATGGCTTTAGCATACATCGACCCAATAGATAAATTACTTAATGATGCGGCAAGCGGCAAATCATTATTTAAAAACAGAGAGGTGCTGCATTTTACTTTCATTCCAGAAACCATTCTTCATAGGAATGAAGAACAAAAGAAAGTCACACAATCACTTCTTCCATTATTAAAAAAATCCCGTCCGTCTAACTTACTTGTTTATGGAAAACCAGGTACTGGAAAAACACTAGTTGTAAAAAAGGTACTAAACAAAATACAAGAAAGGGCAAAAGAAAGCTCATTTCCAATAGAGTTGGTATATGCAAACTCCAAAGAAGAAACAACACTCTATGGCTTACTAGTAAAGTTTGGAAGGCAACTAGGACTCAAGTCCCAAAAAGAACTACCTAGTACAGGCTTGTCAATTAGCGAAGTATTTAATAGAATTATTTCTACAATAGAAAAAAACTCACTTAACACAGTCTTTGTTGTAGATGAGATTGATTACCTTGCCGAACTTGTTTCAAAAACAGGAAAAGATGTTTTCTATTCCATTACAAGAGCAAATGAGAGACTAAAGACGGGCTCTCTTACACTAGTGGGAATTTCAAACGACCTTACATTCAAAGAAAGATTAGATCCTAGAGTGTTAAGTAGTCTAAGCGAAGAGGAAATTGTATTTACAAACTATACCGTTGGACAAATCAAAGAAATTCTTGAGGAAAGAATCAAAACCGCATTTATTCCCAAAACCATTGAACAAGCTGCAATAAACCTCTGTTCTGCAATGGCAGGCCAAGAGCATGGAGATGCAAGAAGAGCCATTGATCTATTACGTGTGGCTGGAGAAATCGCAGAACGTGAACAAGCAGACCTCATTAAAGAAGAGCATATCAGAAAAGCCTCACTAAAAATGGAAGAAGACAAGGAGACTACAGCACTCAGTTCTTACCCCCTACATGAGAAACTACTAATCTTGGCTGTAATGAAAGCAAATGGAACAACAACAGGAGAAATTTACCAATCCTACAAAAACCTGTGTAAGATCGTTAGGCAAAAAGAGCTTACTCAAAGACGTATTACCCAAATCCTTAGTGAAATAGAGATGACTGGCCTAATTTCAGGCAAAATCATTCATCAAGGAATGCATGGAAGAACAAAAAAATTCAGCCTAACACTACACCCTGAAACGATAAAAAAAGCATTTAAAGAAGACTTGGCACTTGAAGACCTTTTATAAAATTTAAAAATTCAAGTTTTTTCAGTAAAGTCTTTTGTAAAAACCTTCATTGTAGCCAAATTTACAATCACTGCAATTCCAGGCGTTGGGGTTATTCCAACACTTGTCTGATATCCTGTTTGTGTTTGCCAAGCTCCAGAGTTTACAATAAGCGTGCCCTTGTACATATCCAGATCAACAACATGAATATGTCCTGAATGAAAAATATCAGGAACATCATCTATCACCATCATGTCTTCTATTTCAGGCGCAATTGGGGTTCGTTTTCCATAAACAGGACTGAGGTGTCTTGCTTTTAGTAAAACCCGCATTGCTTTTGCAGGTTGCATGTAACTTAGGCCAGGGGTGGTTCCAACAACATCATCTAAGCTTTGTCCATGAAACATCAAAATCTTCACACCGTTTAGCTCTACCATAGAAGGATTACCTAACATGAAAAAATTTTCCCTATTCCACAAACTCATATTATGCTTTTCTGGAATTGCGGGTTGCGGTAGTGCTCGACGACCAGGATCATGATTCCCAGGAATTATGAACACTTTGATGTGTCTTGGAATTTTATCAAGTAACTGAGCTGCTTTT
>JBGPWD010000081.1:0-4105 GCA_041492015.1 Nitrosopumilaceae archaeon | reverse complement strand
TTTTTTCTTGTAGTTTTGCGATTTTGATAAAGTGTTCTGCAATATCTTGTACAGTTTCTACATGTCCATACATCATTGTTGCAGAAGATGGCAGCTCCATGGTATGAGCTTCCTCCATTATTTTCAACCATTGATCACTAGATATTTTTTTTGGGCTGATTATATTTTTAACAGAATCCATCAAGATCTCGGCACCTGCACCAGGCACTGATTGTAGTCCTGCTTCCTTTAATCTAGAAAGAACTTCTCTTGTGCTCGTCTTTTCTACTTTGGATATCATATCAATTTCGGATGCGGACAAGCCATGAACTCCCACTTTGGGAAATTTTTTTCTCATCATTTTAAACGCATCTTCGTAATATTCAATTGAAAGTTTTGGGTTATGACCTCCTTGAATCAATACTTGTGTAATTCCAAACATCTCCCAAGCTGTTTTGATTCGTGATTCAATTTCTTCAAGTGAAACGGTGTAAGCCTCTTCATGTCCTGGTGGCCTGTAAAATGCACAAAACTTGCAATCAGTAATGCAGACGTTAGTATAGTTTAGTATCATGTTATTTACAAACGAAGCCTTGTTGCCAAATTTTTTTCTAGTAAGGTGTCCAGCCACCAGTCCTATAAGATGAACATCATCTGATTGTAACAATCTTGTACAATCGTCTAGTCCTGGTCTAATTCCATCAAGTGAATTTTCCAAAATGTCACCAATATCAGAACCATAAAGCTCTTTTGTAACTTGACTCAATTTGTTTCTGGTTTTGTTTCATCTTATTTAATCCTTGATAGCAAATTTCACCCACTATTTTTAAGTAGGGCACGACAAGGATAAATTCCAATGGTCACCGGCCACCAACTCAGAATGAATCGAATTTTACGAGCTGGAAAGATGCTTTGTATTCCAATGGATCATGGAATTTCAAGTGGTCCCCTAAAGGGAATTGAAGATCCTCATGCGTTAGTTTATGATTGTCAGCGTTATGGATTGACTTCGGTTATAGTAAACAAAGGAATTCTCAAGACATTTCCAAAACCACCCAAAGTGGGAGTACTAGTACATTATTCAGGCAGTACATCACTTTCTATGGCACCTAATAGAAAGATGTTAACTGGTTCTGTTGAAGAAGCACTCAGACTTGGTGCTGACGGAGTTTCACTTCATATCAACATTGGTGGAAAAGAAGAGCCAGAAATGCTTGAGCAGTTTGGAAGAATAGCAGATGACTGTCACAAATGGAACATGCCGCTTTTGGCAATGATGTATCCGAGGGGCGAGAGCGTCAAAAATCCACACGATCCTGAAATTGTTGGTCATGTTGCAAGAATTGGAGCTGAGCTTGGAGCAGATATTGTCAAGACATTGTACACTGGTGATGTAGATTCATTTGCAAAAATTGTGAAAAGCACTCCTGTACCAGTGGTGATAGCTGGAGGTCCCAAAGCAAAGACTGACATGGACATACTAGAAATGACTGTAGATGCAATGAAAGCTGGGGCAAAGGGAGTAACATATGGCAGAAACATATTTGAGCACAAAAATCCAGGCAAGATGACTCGTGCCTTAGCTGGCATAATATTTAGAAAAGAAACTGCAAAGGAAGCTGTAAGACACCTTGACGAAAAGTAGAGAGTTGATAATTTCCCCAAAGGTTTCAAGGGGGCAGCTGGGCAAATTTCTTGCTGAAATTGAAAAGGAAGGAATTAAAATTGTTAATGCAGATCCTCAAAGTCTCAGAGGGATTAAAACTCGGCTATCAACCATACACTCTTCGCAGAGTGCAAACTATGTCATAGTGGCCAAGCCAACAAAATACAAGAACAAAAAGGTCGGTATGAGATTCAAGGTTCTCTCAAATAACGATATAGAAAATGTACTAAAATTTTCAAAGATGGGTCTTGATTTTGTAATTGTAGATGTTACTGATTGGAAGATAATTCCTCTTGAAAATATTATTGCCAAATTGCACAAGCTTCACACCAAGATATTTGCAACAGCAAAAAATCCCGAGGAAGTAAGAAAGATGTTTTCTATTTTAGAGATAGGTGTAGATGGAGTAATATTTTCAACAGATTCTATTAACGAGGTAAGAGAAGTACTAGTCTATCTTGGGACAAAGAGTTTTGATCTAAAATCTGCCAAAATACTTGAAATAAAAGAAGTTGGAAGTGGTGAAAGAGTTTGTGTAGACACTGCATCTATGCTTGGGCGTGGTGAAGGAATGTTAATTGGTAGCAAGTCAAACTTTTTGTTTCTAGTTCACAACGAATCTGTCGGTTCATCATTTACATCACCAAGACCTTTTAGAGTAAATGCAGGTGCAGTCCATTGTTATACACTTTCACCAGATGGAACTACTAGATACTTGTCAGAGTTAGAGACTGGCTCTGAGGTGTTGGTCTTGGATTCACATGGAAAAGCAAGAAGGGCAACAGTTGGTCGCTCTAAAATTGAAAACAGGCCAATGCTTATGATTAAAGCTCAGATTGGCAATGAAATTGGTGGAATTATTGCCCAAAACGCTGAAACAATTCGTTTTGTCAGACCTAATGGACATTTGATTTCTGTAACACATCTCAAAAGAGGAGACATGGTTCTTGCTTATGCCAAACCAGCCACTGGCAGGCACTTTGGCATGGAAGTAGACGATGAATATATTGTAGAAAAATAATACAGAAAAAGAAAAAAAGAGTTATTTTATTTTCTTTTTTAATTTATTTATCTCAGCCATCTCTCCTCGCAAGTGACTTTTGAGAAGTTGTTCGTGCTGACGCTTGTGTCTCCAGTACAGATTCATTATTCCCTGTCTTGATCTCGCTTGTTTGATAGCTTTAGTATATGTTCTGTGGCTAGCCTCGACAGCTCTGAAATAAGACTTACTGTTTGATGTAACCATCAATTTTGAATTCAAAACTTAGTAGATAACCTTTACGAATCCATTCATAAGGTATCTAGTGGTATTGGGTTTTTCCAATACGGGACAAGCTGCATCTTCCTTAGAGCAGGAGGTTCAGCTGTTCGTTTTTTTGCTATCTTTGTGTATTTTTCAGATTTGTCAACCCCAATGTATTTTCGCTTGAGAAATCTAGCAATCTTTGTGGTCTGACCACTTCCAACGAATGGATCAAGTACTAGATCTCCAACATTACTATAAAGTTGGATAAGTCTATACGGAATTTCTTCTGGAAATGCGGCTGGATGAAACTTTCTATAACTTGGAGGCATGGGAGCAATATGCCATACAGAATTGGCAATCTCTTTTTTCATAATATTATCTATTATCAGCTTGCTTTTTTTGTCCTTAACGTTATGAAATGGCTGTTTTCGTAAAATGATAATTTGCTCATGCATCATGTTTGGATAGTAATATGTTGGGTACGGATGCTGTACAGTAACCCTAAATCTTTTTTTCCCCCCTGTCACCTTGTTCCAAATTATTTCTTCAAAAAATTTCCAACCAATACTGTTTTTTGTTAATTCCACAAGTAATAAGGCTGGTAATGGGAGCTTGATTTTTTCCTCAATTATCTCATTTCCTATTACAATACAACAGAAACCACCAGGTTTCGTAACTTGGTATACTTGAGAAAATACTGTTTTCATTTCATCTAGCCAATTTTCAAGTGATGCCCCAACTGTGCCTCTATACCATTTTTCAGATGTCGTGTGTTCTTGGTAGTTAATTGCATTGTGATAAGGAGGCGATGTAACAGTGAGCGTGACTTTGTTGTTGCCTATTTTAGAAAGATCTTTTGAATCAGCATTAATAATAGAATTTGGTTTCCACATGACAATCATAAATTAGTTCTCTATTTAATATTTGAACAAAGGCTTAATTTTACAACCTAATAACAAAAAGCATGACAAACAAGACATGTGTTACATTAGCTGAATCCAACCCGTCAAAATTAAACTCACTTTTAAAAACTACTCTTAAAAGATCGGATTATGTGGAGATTAGGTTTGATTTTATGGAACCAAACAAAGTTCCAACAGCATTGAATTTAGTAAAAAAATATCTCAGTAGATGTATTTGTACTCTGCGACCAAGATCAGAAGGAGGTAAATTTTCTGGTAGTGAGAAAAACAGGATTTCTATTCTCAAGCTAA
>JBGPWD010000069.1:0-4731 GCA_041492015.1 Nitrosopumilaceae archaeon | reverse complement strand
TATCTTCTGTCAATGATTCAACATAGGTTCACTTATCTTAAAGATTTACGACAACAGCATGTTTTCTTGAGTAAAAAGGGGGTAAACCATTTTTACTCGCTGTCGATAAACTCGTCTGCTGTTGGCGGGTCTGGACTTAGCCCCTTTCTCTTTCTGATTTCTGCTAAAATGGTAGGCAAGACAGAGTTTGGAACTGGTGTCCAAGCTTTAAAGTGCGTGTTCCACATTGCTTTTCCTGCAGTTTGTCCTCGCATTACTTCAGAAAGATCAAAAGTTTCAGATGCAGGCATTTCTCCTGTCAAAATATGCACGATCCCTTTTTGTTCCATGTTTAGTACCTTGCCTCTTTTACCTGATATTACTCCTGCAACGTTTCCAATCAATTCCTGTGGAACTCTGACTTCGATTCCAAGTGTTGGTTCTAAAAGTACAGGATTTGCTAAAAGCATTACACCCATACAAGCACGTCTTGAAGCAGGGCCAAGTTGTGACAAACCTCTGTGAGCTGGGTCCTCGTGGGGTACAAAGTGATGGAATGTAAATTTACATCCTCTAACTTGTTCTCTTGCAAGAGGGCCTTCTTTCATGGTGTCCTCAAAGCCAGACAAAATAGAATCTGATGATTCCTGAATAAATTGGACACCTTTTGTACCATCTACAAAGACATTTCCTCTTGGATCAAATCGCATAACACGTTTTGCCTGGTCTTTTTCCCAGCCAGCATTTCGTAAAATTTCTGCAACTTCTTTGGTATCCTTGTACTCGTTTAATGTTCCATTTCTAATTAGTTCGGCAACTTTTTCGTCAAGTGCTTCTACTTTCATAAAGATCTTGTTGTGTCTGTTTGGTGATTTTGCCATGATAGGACCTGCTGACGTTCTAATTGTTTCACGGTAATTGATCAATGGTTGTGAAGTTACAACTTGTACTCCTGCGTCTGCAATAAGTGAGGCTGCAATCTCAAGGTGCAATACACCCATTCCTGCAATTATGGTTTCTCCGCTTTCCTCGTTAATTTTTACAACAAGGTTGGGGTCTTCTATAGTAATACGACGTAAAGCTTCAACGAGTTTTGGGAGATCTTTTGGATGTTTTGGTTCTACAGCAATTTGTACAACTGGCTCAGAAACATATTGTATTCCTTCAAAGGTATGAATTCCAGCTACACTTGAAAGTGTCTGACCTGCCCTTGCATGTTCTAATCCTAAAAGTGCTGGAATGTTTCCTGCACCAAGTTCTCCGACCATTTCACGTTGGTTTCCCATGAAAAAGTTAACTGATTGTATTCTTCCCTCTCGTTTGGTATCTATAAGATGTATTCTGTCACCGTCTTTTATTTTACCGGAAAATAATCTGCCAATAGCTACAGGACCCGCAGCTGGATCTACTGTCATGTTTACAATCATCATTACGGTAGGACCGTTGTCATCACAATTCAAAAGTGCTTTACCTAAATCAGAGTCTAAATCACCTTTCCAAATTTTTGGAATTCTGTATTTTTGTGCAACATCGGGCGATGGATGATGTTTTACAACCATTCCAAGTACTGCATCATAAAGTGGTGCTTTTTCTGCAAGTGCCTTGATGTCTCCACCCTCAGAATATGCAGCATAGACATCCTTGAATGATATTCCTTTTTTCTTCATCACATCTGCATTAAATCCCCATTTGTCCTTTGCAGAACCAAATGAGACACTTCCGTCTTGAATGCTAACCTTCCATTTTTCCTTGTACTCGGGTTCTGCATAAATGTCAATTAATCTGTTAAAGTTTGTAATAATATCTAAAAGCCACTCTTGCATTTTTTCTGGAGGGAGTCTGAGTTCTTTTATGAGACGATCTATTTTATTGATATAAAGTACTGGTCTGACTCTTTCTTCAAGAGCTTGTCTTGTCACGGTCTCAGTCTGTGTCATTATTCCTTCAACAGAGTCTGAAACTACTACAGCACCATCAATTGCTCTAAGGCTACGTGTGACACGTCCAGTAAAGTCAATGTGCCCTGGGGTATCAATCATGTTGATTACATACTCCTGACCTTCCTTTTCATAAAGTAAGGTAACATTTGCTTGAACAATCGTCATCTGTCTGTCTTGCTCTAATTTCATCGAGTCTAATGCAAGAGCTTGTCCTGCAACGGAAGGACTGATAATTCCACTAGATGCCAAAAGGCTGTCACTCATGGTTGTTTTTCCGTGGTCTACGTGAGCTATGACTCCAAAGTTTCTAATGTTCTGCTTATTTCCAATTATTTTCAGAATTTGATCTGTTGCCTTGAATTTCATCTTTTAAAAAAAATCCTTTCCAAGCCGGTATTAAACGTTTAGAACTCTTTTTGATTTTTTTTCTTGGCATGATATAATGCCACAAAATCTGCAATTGTTTTCATCTTTTTCATAATTTGATTTTTATAATAGACATAAAAATCATCTTTATGGAAATCACGCTAGGCCACACTCCTGATGCTGATGATGCCTTCATGTTTTATGGTATACTCTCAGGAAAAGTAACATCACCACATTTTAAGATAAATCATGTCGTAGAAGATATTGAAACACTCAACAAGAGAGCTTTAAAGCACGAGCTTGATGTAACTGCTGTTTCCGTGCATGCATGTGCATATATTCCAAATTACACCATTTTACGCAGTGGCGGAAGTTTTGGTAAAGGATATGGACCTATTGTAATTTCAAAGAAAAACTTGTCAATAGATGAATTAAAAAAAACAAAGATAGCTATTCCAGGTAAGATGACATCGGCATTTTTGCTTTTGCAATTAATGATTGGAAAGTTTGATTATGTTGAGATGAAGTTTAGTGATATTACTGGTGCAGTAGAAAAAGGAGATGTGGATGCTGGATTGGTAATACACGAAACTCAGATAACTTATGATAAAAAAAATCTTTCAAAAATTCTGGACGTTGGTTCTTGGTGGAGAGATTCTACAGGGGGTTTGCCTGTTCCACTTGGAATCAACGTGATGAGCAACCACTTTGATATTGAAACTATAAGAAAATTTGACGAGTTTTTCCGTGAGTCAATTGTGTACGGAATGGCACGTGTAAATGAGGCGCTAGATTATGCCATGCAGTATAGTCGAGGACAGCCACGTGATCTTATTGAAAAATTTGTTAGAATGTATGTCAATGATATCACTATAGAGATGGGCATTTTGGGAGAAAGTTCGATTAGAGATCTCTTCAAATTTGGTATCGAAAAGGGATTGGTTCCTGAGTTTGATCTACGGATACTTAATGGTTAATAGGGTTCTAAAATTATAATTTACATATAATGGACAAGCGCGCATTTTTTACAGGAATTGGAATCCTTGCAGTTGGAATTACTATTTCGTTATATCTTAACGCCAATATACCTGTTGGCAAAGCTGGAATGACAGAAGAGGAAACTTTGAAACTGTACCAAGATGAGGCAAACTATACTAGCTTATCGACGCTTTTTCAAATCATATCAGGACTAGGATTTTTTATTTTATTAATTAGTCTTGGTCTAAAAAGAAAACAAAAAGGTGGCACTGGAAAACCAATAACACAAAAACCTACAGAGCCCTAGAAATTTTTTAAAATATTAAAAAAGGTATCTCGCTGAGCTGGCTGTCTGCCAATTTCTTTAACCATGTTTACAAGCTCCAAAATTGATGAGTTTGTAGCCTTTCCGGCAGCCTTGTAGATTTCTTCAGAAAAAGCAGTTCCAACCAAGTCATTTCCTCCATGTGTCAATGCCACCTGTGCAAGTTTTTTCCCAAGAGCTACCCAATATACAGAAATATTATCAAGTGTTCCTGCAAGCATTAGTCTTGATAGTGCAATAATTCTAAGATCATATGTCGAGGCACTTTCAGCAGTAACTAGTCCTTTTTGTTCAAGCTCTGTATTCTCAAGACTAAACTTTAGTGGAATTAAAGTGATGAATCCTTTAGTTCTTTTCTGAACATCTCTTAATTTGATCAAATGATCTACAATGTGTTCTGGTTTTTCAATATGACCAAAAAGCATTGTAGCATTGCTTTTAATTCCAAGGTTATGTGCTTGTTCTGTGGTATCAAGCCATTCTTGGCCAGAACACTTTCCACGAACTATCTTGTTTCTAATATCAGGATGAAAGAGCTCGGCCCCACCACCAGGCATTGAATCAAGTCCGGCAGCTTTTAGTCTTAAAAGTACTTCTTTGACAGAGTTGTGTGTCAATCTTGCAATAAAAAAAATTTCAGCTGCAGTAAGTGCCTTGATGTTCATCTCAGGATGGCTTTGTTTAATTGTTCTAAACATTTCTTCATAATATTCTAGTGGCAGTTCGGGATGAAATCCTCCAACAATATGCACTTCGGTTACACCAAGTTGTTTTGCCATTCCAACTCTGGCCTCGATATCTTTTGCAGATAACGTATACGCATCACTTTCATTTCCTTTTCTGTAAAATGCACACATTGGACAACTTGCTGCACATACATTTGTATAATTAAGATAGTAAGAAGCCGCAAAAGTTACTTTATCTCCAACACGTTTTTGACGAATTAAATCTGCAGCAGCTCCAATCATGTGTAAATTATCATATGACATCAATTCCAAGCCGTCGTCGTATGAGAGCTCCTCACCAGTGATAGCTTTCTCAAGTGCTTTAGAGTCTTTGACGAGTTTTTCTAACACGTTTTTTGGTGTATTTTATATCAATATAAAAGCTAACAAAAATGCAATTTAGGTAGTGTTCTATTTG